>DASTBI010000247.1 GCA_035712145.1 Candidatus Eisenbacteria bacterium
TGCGAGCGGCTCCTGCTGGCGCAGTCGACGCTCAGCGCGCAGATCGGTGCTCTCGAGCATGCGCTGGGAGAGAAGCTGTTCGAACGCGCGGGTCGGAAGCTTCGGCTCACGGACATGGGCCAGACCGTGTTCGGCTACGCCGATGAGATCTTCTCCCTGGGGCGTGAGCTCATGGGGAGCGTGAAAGGGCGGCCCACCGGGCGGCCACTCCGTCTCGTGGTAGGCGTGGCCGATGGAGTGCCCAAGCTGATTGCCCACGACCTGCTCAAGCCCGCGCTTCGCCTGGCGGAGCCCGTGCGGTTGATCGTGCGGGAGGAAAGCACCGTCAAGCTGCTCGCCGCGCTGGCGGTGCAGGAGGTGGACGTGGTGCTGGCCGACGCACCCGCCCCGTCCGAGGTGCGGGTGCGTGCCTTCAATCACCTGCTCGGCGAGTGCGGGGTGACGCTGTTCGCGGCCACCAAGCTGGCGCCGAAATACCGCAAGGGATTCCCGCGCGGCCTCGAGGGCGCCCCGTTCCTGCTCCCGGGCCAGACCAGCACCCTCCGGAACGCGCTCGAGCAGTGGTTCGACAAACAGCGCATTCACCCTCGCGTCGTGGCGGAGTTCGATGACAGCACGCTGATCAAGGTCTTTGGCCAGGAGGGGAGCGGCGTCTTCGCGGCGCCTTCCGCCATCGAGGCCAGTGTGTGCCGCCAGTACGACGTCGCGATCGTCGGGCGTCTAGACGAGATGCGCGAGCGGTTCTATGCCGTCTCGATCGAGCGGCGACTCAAGCATCCAGCGGTCATTGCGATCACCGAGAGCGCACGCAGTGAGTTGTTCAGCGAGCCGCCGCGAGGCCGAGTCGGCCGGGCACCGGCAAACCTTCGCAGGGGCAAGTAGAGCACCGCTCGACCCGCTCCGACAGGGCTCATCCAGCTGGGGCCGCTCCCGCCCTCTGCAGCACCTCCGATACGGGTCTCGGCAGACCGATGTGATAACCCTGTGCATGATCGACACCGATCGTGCGCAGGAGGCGAGCCGTCTCCTCGTCGCCAACGAACTCGGCGACGGTTTTCGTGCCCATTCCCCGCGCGATGCTGACGATGGCTTCAACCACGAGCTGGTCCATGGAGCTGGTCGCAAGGCCGCGGATGAAGTCTCCGTCGATCTTGAGGTAGTCGAAGGGAAAGTTCTTGAGGTAGTAGAAGGAGCCGAAACCCGCGCCGAAGTCGTCCAAGGCGAACCGGCAGCCCCTGCCGCGCAGTCGGTTCGCGAAGGCCTTGGCGTCCTCGATATTGGCGATCGCCGACGTCTCGGTCAGCTCGAAGGTCAATCGGGCGGGGTCGATGCCGGCTTCGTCCAACGCCTCTTCGATGAGCGCGGCAAGCTTGCGGTCCCCGATGGACTTGCCCGACAGGTTGACGTTGAGGACGAGCGGAAGCCCAGCGCGCGCGTGCTCGGCAATCAGCGAGATCGCCTGACGCACGACCCAGCCGTCGATGGCCTGGATCAATCCGAAGCGCTCGGCACCGTAGAGAAAAGCACTGGGTGGGAGCGGGTCTCCTCGTTCCTCGTCCGGCAGGCGAAGCAAGAGCTCGTACTGGCAGATCTCGTTCTTGCTGAGGTCGAGGATCGGCTGACAGTAGAGGAGAAGCCGATCCTCTTCGAGCGCGTGGCGGATCCGCTCCGCTTCGACGAGCCGGGCCGATCCGCGCGCTCTCTTACCGGCGACCGGTCGATACATCGCGAAGCGATTCCGCCCCGCCTCCTTGGCCTCGTACATGGCGAGGTCGGCGTAGGCGAGCACCTCGATGTCCGTCAAACCGTCGAACATGGTGACGCCGATGCTGGACGTGATATGGATCGAGCGATCGGCGAGCACGGCCGTCTGCCGGCCCATGGCCTTGACCAGCTCATCGGCCACGCTCTGTGCATGGTCGGCGTCGGTCTGGGGAAGTAGCACCGCGAACTCGTCTCCGCCGATCCGCGCCACGATGTCCGTTTGACGCAGGCGCTCCCTCAGGAGCCCCGCCACTCCCTTGAGTACATCGTCGCCGGCCCTGTGGCCGAAGGTGTCGTTGACGTCCTTGAAGTTGTCGATATCGATGACGAGCACTGCTCCTGGGCCGCCATAGCGGGACACTCGATCGGTCTCTCTCGTGAGCTCCTGCTCGAAGTGCCGTCGGTTGAACAGGCCGGTCAGAAAGTCGTGATCCACGAAGTACTCGAGACGCCGCGCGAGCTCCTTCCGCTCGGAGATGTCCTGCACCTGCGTCACGGCATAGAGGGGCACCCGATCCTCGTCGCGGACGATCGACGTGGTCACCAGCACCCAGACATGATGGCCCCAGGCGTGACGGTAGCGCTTCTCGACCTGGTAGCTGGCGATCTCACCGGACAGGAGCTGCTGCAGGCTCTCCGCGTCGATCTCGACTTCGTCAGGATGCGTCATCGCGCGAAGTGTCGTGGCTCTCAGTGCGTCTTGGGTGTAACCGGTGATCCGGCAGAGCGCGTCGTTGACCTGCAACCAGCGACCATCCATGGCGATGAGCGCCATGCCAATAGGAGCGTTGTCGAACGCGCTCTCGAACCGCTCGCGCACCTCGCGCAGACCCCGCTCTGCTGCCCGCGCTTCCTTCGCGACTCGCTCGCGCTCCGCCGTTTCGTGCCGAAGCCGGTCGTTGGTGGACGAGAGCTCGCTTGCAGCCGCCTCGAGCTCGTCGATCCTCCGCAGCTGGGCCATGGCGACCGAGGTGAGCATCGCAGTGCGCCGACCGACGTGCTCCGCGATCTGCTCGGGGGCCTGTTGCAGGATCGCTTCCAGTCGCTCGAGTCGTTCGAGAGCTTCCGACAGCGAATTGGTCTCGTGTGCGTCGATCCCATGCCGCAACGCCGTTTGGGCCGCGGTCAGGTCGGCGATCCAGTCGCGAGCATACTCGTCGAGATGACCGCCCGTACCGGAGGATGGAGGCTCGCTGTTCGGCTGTTTGGGATCCGTCATCCTTGACTCCATGGAGCCCCGCGTGAGGAAGGTGACTTCCGCGCACGAGATGAGTCTCCCTGCCTGTGTGGTTTGCGCGCTGGCAGCCAGACTGTATCGCCTTGGTGACGCGAGTCAACAACACGGACAAGGCTTCATCGAGCCCTGCTCGACCTCGAGCGACACATCGCTCAGAGCGAAGGGTTACATCCAAACTTTCTATTTTTCATGCGAGGCGCGATCGACGATGGTTGATCCACGTAGGGAAACCCCCGACGCTCTTGGCCGCCACCAGCTGCAAGGGGAGCGCGTGATGATCCGCCCCCCTCCCGAAAGGGAAGGAGTCATTCGATGACATCCATGTTCGCGAGTATCCGAAAATACAAGGAAGCACCCGCGTTTGCCGACGATCTGTCCAAGCGGCAGGACGAGGTCAAGTCCATCCTGCGCCCGATTCGCGGGTTCCAGGCCTACTACCTGATCAAGACGAACGAAGGCGTCACTTCGGTGACGGTGTGTGACGACCGCGCAGGCACCGAGGAATCGAACCGCGTGACGTCGGCCTGGATGAAGGAGCACCTTCCGGCGTTCGCGACCGGTCCGCAGGACATCACCACGGGTGATGTGCGCATTCACCTGAACAACGATGAGCTCGTGCCCGTGCCCGTGAAGGTGACCGTCTAGCGAAGAGGCGCAGCGGGCCCTTTGCGGCCCCCTGCAGTCGACTCTGTGTCCGTGGTTCGCCCTCGAGTCTCGCGACCTGCCAAATCATTAGCAGGGTGGGCCCGGCACAGAGCGTTCGGCCGCCCCGGTCCGATTCCGGGTGCCGCCTCCAACTGACGATAGGCCGCGGCTCGCGATCTCCATCGAGCCGGGCCCCCCTAAGTCCGGCGAGACTCCTGCCGGAGGCGAGGTGTAACCTGTTCTGGAGCGCGACCCCCGCGCTCGCCCTTGCCCGAAGAGCGCCGCCCGATGACTTCAATCCCGAGAGCCGCCCGATTCGCCGTCCTCGGCGCATGGCTGGTCATCGGCTGTGGCGAAGACGACCACCCCTCCAACCCAGCCACGCCGACGGACACCGGTGTCTCGGCGCAGTTCGTCTCGCCCGCGATGGGCGTGGTCAGCTTCACCCACTTTGTCGTCACGATCACGGCCTCGGTGTGGAACGAGCAGCAGCCATTCGATGCCTCCTGGCACTACGACGCGGGGCTCACGCAGTGGGCCAGGGCCGACAGCGGGTACTCGTCCGAGTACGTCTCGTCTCCCGGTGGCCCGACCACCGAGGTCCGCCGCTGGTCGGTGGTGGACATGCGCGTCGAGTTCCGCAAGGCAGGCGTGCCACAGGCCGACTATCTGACCGCCGATCAGGCGCGCATGCAGCTCCGCGTCCGACAGTTCACCTCGACGGAAGGCGGCTCATACGTGCCGCGCGAGACCTACGACATCACCACCCGAACCAGTGGCCAGTTCGGACTCACTGCGGGCAGCGCCGACACCATCGTGATGCTCGGGAACGTGCTCGGCTGGTGGGAGCACGCGCTGGTGATCGGAAGACAGAAGTTCGATTATGGCGGCACCATCCAGATCGACCTCAACTATCCTGATCACTTCGTCATCTGCCCGGACGAGCGAATGACGGCGGACATCTACGTGTTCGAGGACGGGGTTGAGGTAGATCGCTACACGGGATCCTTCAGCGCCGCGCAGGACCAGGAGATCTACACCGGCGCGATCGAGAGCGAGCGCGGCCCAGGACGCTACGTGATCAACAGGAATCGTGGCTGCTCGACGGGGACGGCGCCCGTACTCGCCCTTCAACCCGAGCTCGATGAACGCTGAGTGCTCGGCTGTCTTCGAGCGTCGCGGGTCTTCTGGCGCGGCCATCTCCTTGTAAGCCAGTCCGGTAGCAGGGTCCCGCGAGATCGGGCTCCTCGCGCGGCTTGGCCAATCCCTTCGCGGCCTACCTGTTCGTTTTCCGCCGTTCGCACGTGAGAGGGGATGAGGACGCGCCAACAGGTGGGCCCATCCTTCGGTCATCCTCACCCGGCTCCCGAGGAGTACCCCCATGAAAGCTCGGACGGTCGCCACTCTCGCCCTCGCCCTCCCGGTTATCGGAACGCCAGCCTTGGCCGATCCCACGAGATCCGTCTCGACCAGTCGAACGACCGATTGCAGCTTTACGCTCGTCGCCGCAGGGCTGACCGATGTGCTCGACTCCTCGGTGGCGTGGGGAGACTACGACAACGACGGCGACCTCGACCTGGTGCTCACGGGCCAAGCGAGTGGCGCCATTCCCATTGCCAACCTGTACCGGAACAGTGGCGGAGCGAGTCCCACGTTCACCGACGTCGGCGCGGGGCTGACGGGTGTGTGGGGTTCTTCGGTGGCGTGGGGGGACTACGACAACGACGGCGACCTCGACCTCCTGCTCACGGGCACTCAGGACGGCGTGTCGGGCATCTCCAAGGTCTACCGGAACAGCGGTGGAGCGAACCCCACTTTCACCGACGTCGGTGCGGGGCTGGCGGGCGTTGCCTACTCCTCGGTGGCGTGGGGGGACTACGACAACGACGGCGACCTGGACATCCTGCTCACCGGTTCGAGCTTCACCGGCCCCATCTCCAAGCTGTACCGGAACAGCGGTGGAGCGAACCCCACGTTCACCGACGTCGGCGCGGGGCTGATGGGCGTTACCTACTCTTCGGTGGCGTGGGGGGACTACGACAACGACGGCGACCTGGACATCCTGCTCACCGGCACTCAGGACTTCGTGTCGGGCACCTCGAAGGTCTACCAGAACAACGGCGGTGCGAACCCAACCTTCAGCGACGCCTTCGCGGGGCTGACGGGGGTATGGGAATCGTCGGTGGCGTGGGGGGACTACGACGAGGACAACTACCTCGACATCCTGCTCACGGGCTGGACCACTGGCCCGGCCGTTTCGAAGATCTATCGGAACATCGGCGGGGCGCACCCTGCGTTCGTCGACATCGGTGCGGGGCTGCAGAGCGTGGGTTATTCCTCGGTAGCATGGGGGGATTACGACAACGATGGCGACCTCGACGTCCTGCTCACAGGTAACGGTGGCACTCCCGTCTCCAGGGTGTACCGGAACAGTGGCGGGCCAAGCCCCACGTTCAGCGACGCCGTCGCCGGGCTGCAGGGCGTTGCCGCGTCCTCGGTGGCGTGGGGGGACTATGACGACGACGGCGACCTGGACGCCGTGCTGACCGGCGGCAGCAGCGGAGGACCGACCGTCAGGCTATACCGAAACGACTCGTGCACCCCCAACACCGCGCCCTTGGCGCCCACTGGGCTCATCACGATGCAAAGTTCCGCGGGCATGACCTTCGCCTGGGACCCGGCGAGCGACGCCCAAACCCCCACCTCCGGGCTCTCCTACAACCTGAGGGTCGGAACGACACCGGGTGGCAGCGACATCTTCTCCTCGATGGCGGCGGCCAACGGCGATCGAAAGGTGGTGGCGTTCGGTCACGCGCAGTGGCTCGGGTGGACGCTGAAACTGCCGCCGGGGAGCTACCACTGGAGCGTGCAGGCGATCGACGGCGCCTTCGCGGGATCCCCCTTCGCCACGGAGGCGAGCGCTTGCGTGTCAGCGTTCACGGACGACGGGGCCGCAGTGACCGGCGTCGATCAGTCCTCCGTGGCATGGGGGGATTACGACAACGACGGCGACCTCGACATCGTGGTCACCGGCCACAACGGCGTCCAGGCCAGCGCCAAGCTGTATCGGAACAACGGCGGGCCGAATCCCATCTTCACCGACGTCGGCGCCGGGCTGACGGGCGTGTACCTCTCCTCGGTGGCGTGGGGGGATTACGACAACGACGGAGACCTCGATCTGCTGATCACCGGCCGGACGAGCGGCGCAACACCGGCGCCCACTTCGAAGCTCTACCGGAACAGCGGCTCGCCCAGCTACACCTTCAGCGACGTGGGCGCCGGGCTCAAGGGCCTGCAGTACTCGTCGGTGGCATGGGCGGACTACGACAACGACGGGGATCTGGACATCCTGCTCACCGGCTCGGATGGGGGCGGATACTTCACGAAGCTCTACCGGAACAGCGGCGGGGCGAACCCCACGTTCAGCGAGGCCGGCACCGCGCTGCCTGGCGTCGATCAGTCGTCCGTGGCGTGGGGCGACTACGACAACGACGGTGACCTCGACCTCTTGCTCACCGGCCATGACGGCGTCACGCCGATCGCGAGGTTGTATCGGAACAACGGCGGGTTGAACCCCACGCTCAGCGACGTGGGCGCCGGGCTGCAAGGTGTCTTTCTCTCCTCGGTGGCTTGGGGGGACTACGACAACGACGCCGACCTCGACATCTTGTTCACAGGGCATGACGGTGTGAGACCTTTCGCGACGATCTATCGCAGTTCGGGCGGCGCCAACCCGACCTTCGGCCCCGCCATCGGGGCTATGGGGGAAGGCGTGTTTCGAGGCTCCGCGACGTGGGGGGACTACGACAACGATGGCGACCTGGACGCCCTGCTCGCGGGTTCCACTAATACCGGATGGGTGTCGAAGCTGTATGCGAACAATGGCGGGCCGAACCCGCTCTTCAATGACATCGGCGCGGGACTGCCGGGCCTCGTGTACACGTCGGCGGCATGGGGCGACTACGACAACGACGGCGACCTCGACATCCTGCTCACGGGGTTCGACGGCGTCACCTCCCGCTCCGCCATGTACCGTACCCAGACCTGCACGCCCAACAGCGCGCCCAACGCGCCGAGCGGACTCACGGCCTCGACGGGGCCCTCCGGCACGACCTTCAGCTGGAACGCGGCGAGCGATGCGAAGACGCCCGCCGCCGGGCTCAGCTACAACCTGAGAGTGGGCACGACGCCGGGCGGCAGCGAGATCTCCTCGGCCATGGCCGCGGCCAATGGCTACCGCAGGGTGGTGCGACTCGGCAACGTGCAGGAGCGGCTGTCGTGGACGCTGAGGCTGGCGCCGGGGAAATACTTCTGGAGCGTGCAAGCGATGGACGGCGCCTTCGCGGGGTCTCCCTTCGCCATGGAGGAGTGCGTACCGGGCGTCGCGGAAGTCGGCGCTGGGTTGACGAGCGCGAGCTACTCCTCGGTGGCGTGGGGTGACTACGACAACGATGGCGACCTGGACGTCGTGATCACCGGCCATGATGGCGCCGCGCCCATCTCCAAGTTGTACCGGAGCAACGGAGGAGCGAACCCGACCTTCAGCGACGTGGGCGCCGGGCTCACAGGCGTCTACAACTCCTCGGTCGCCTGGGGTGACTACGACAACGACGGCGACCTGGACCTCTTGCTTACGGGGAACACGAACAGCGCGTTCATCTCCAAGCTGTACCGCAACAGCGGCGGAGTGAACCCCACGTTCAGCGACATCGGCGCCGGGCTGACGGGCGTCTATTCTTCTTCGGTGGCGTGGGGGGACTATGACAACGACGGCGACCTGGACATCCTGCTGACGGGTGGCACTGGCCCTCAAGGCACTTCCAAGGTGTACCGGAACAGCGGCGGGGCAAACCCCACGTTCAGCGATGTGGGGGCCGCGCTGACGGCCGTCACCTATTCCTCGGTGGCATGGGGTGACTACGACAACGACGGGGATCTGGACATCCTGCTCACCGGCCATGATGGCGCCGCGCCGATTTCCAAGCTGTATCGGAACAGCGGCGGGGCGGACCCGACGTTCAGCGACGTCGGCGCCGGGCTGATGAGCGTGTATCAGTCCTCGGTGGCGTGGGGGGACTACGACAACGACGGCGACCTGGACATCCTGCTCACCGGACAGGATGCGAGCTTCGTTGCCTTCTCGAAGCTTTACCGGAGCAGCGGCGGAGCCAACCCGACGTTCAGCGACGTGGGCGCGGGGCTGACGGACGTCTACGCATCCTCGGTCTCCTGGGGGGATTACGACAACGACGGCGACCTCGACATCCTGCTCACCGGCGGCGGGCTCGCCGGAGTTTCCGCGAAGCTGTACCGCAACAGCGGCGGTGCGAATCCCACCTTCAGCGACGCCGGCGCCGGGCTGTCGGGCGTGGCCTTGTCATCGGCGGCGTGGGGCGACTACGACAACGACGGCGACCTGGACATCCTGATCGCGGGCAGCACGGGTGGCACCTCCATCTCCAAGCTCTACCGGAACGCCTCCTGCGTCCCGAATAGCCCACCCGGCCCACCGAGCGGACTCACCGCAACGACCGGATCCTCGGGCACGACGTTCAGCTGGAATGCGGCGAGCGATGCTCAGACGCCGGCGGCGGGGCTCTCCTACAACCTGAGAGTCGGCACGACTCCGGGCGGCAACGAGATCTCGTCGGCGATGGCCGCGGCCAATGGCTACCGCAGGGTCGCGCAGCTCGGCAATGCGCAGAAACGAGTGTCGTGGACCTTGGCGCCAGGGCACTACTACTGGAGCGTGCAGGCGCTGGATGGGTCGTTCGCGGGCTCGGCTTTCGCGACCGAAATCACTGTCGACGTTCCCAGCTCCGCGGAGGCTCCGACCGCTTTCGCATTGAGCGCGAACCAACCCAATCCCTTCTCGCGCACGACCCGGATTGGCTTCGATCTGCCGCGAGCGGGGGCGGTGAGCGTGCGGGTGTACGACGTGAGCGGGCGGCTGGTCCGAAGGCTCGCCGACGAGCGGATGCTGGCTGGGCGGCAGCACGTTGATTGGGATGGTCGCAGCGATCGCGGCGTGTCTCTTCCCGACGGAGTGTATCTCTGCGTCATGGAGACGGACGGCTTCAGGGGCAGCCGGCTCATGGTGCTGGTGCGATGACGTGGTTGTAAGCCCTTGCTCTCCCCGGGGAGAGTAAGGAGTTGCAGAGTTCTGGTAGGGTGCCGCTTCCCATGGTCATGAAGAAGCGCCGCCCCGCGAAGCGAAGCACCACCCGCCGCCGCGATCCCATCGATCGCTGCATCAACATCGCCGACTTCGAAGCCATGGCGCGCCCGCGCATGGCGCCCGGGGCGTTCGACTACTTCGTCGGCGGCGCGGAGGAAGAGCGCACGCTCGGCCTCAATCGCGAAGGCTTCGACCGCTACGTCTTCCTGCCGCGCGTGCTGGTCGACGTGAGCCAGGTGCGGCTCTCGACCACCGTGCTGGGCACGGAGGTGTCTTCGCCCATCCTGCTCGCGCCGACGGCCTATCAGAAGCTCGCGCATCGCGAGGGCGAGCTGGCGACGGCGCGTGCGGCGGGAAAGGCCGGGACCCTGATGTGCGCATCCACCATGGCGAATCATTCGCTGGAAGCGATCGCGGCCGCGGCCAGCGGCCCGCTGTGGTTCCAGCTCTACGCCCATCCGGAGCGCGCGCTCACCGAGCGTCTGGTGAAACGCGCGGAGCAGGCAGGCTATCGCGCCCTGGCGCTCACGGTCGACACGCCGCGGCTCGGCCGGCGCGAGCGCGACCTGCGGAGCGACTACCGTCCGCCGCGCAACCTCGAGCTGGCCAACTTCGCAGCTGAGGGAATCGAGATCGGATGGGAGCATCTGCCGGGCCGCTCGCGGCTCGCGCCCCACCTGCTCGACGCCTCGGTCACGTGGAAGACGATCGAGTGGCTGAAGAGCCTCACCACGATGCCGGTGGTGCTCAAGGGCGTGATGCGTCCCGACGACGCTCGGCGCGCAGTCGATGCCGGCGCGGCGGCGATCTGGGTGTCGAACCACGGGGGCCGGCAGCTCGACGGCGCGCAGGCCACGATCCTCGCGCTGCCGGCGGTGGTCGAGGCGGTCGATGGCGCGGTCGAAGTGTATGTCGACGGCGGCATCCGCCGGGGCACCGACGTGCTCAAAGCGCTGGCGCTCGGCGCACGGGCGGTCTTCATCGGGCGGCCGTATCTGTGGGGGCTGGTCGCCGGGGGTGAAGGGGGCGTGACGCGCGTGCTCGAGCTGCTGAAAGACGAGCTCGAGCTGGCGATGATGCTGGCCGGCGTCGATGACGCGCGAAAGGTCGATCCGACGCTCGTGATCCGCTCGTGACGCCGCGGAGCTCTAAGCGGTTCGCCGTCTCGCGATCATCTGGCCGAGGTCGGTCATGTTGGGCGGAGTGGAGAGGGCCGCGATGCAGTTCCTCCCGCTCTCCTTGGCATTCTTGACCGCGCGCCTGGCGGCCGCGACCAGATCGCGAATCTCGGTGGCGTCGTGAGGGAAGGAGGCGGCGCCCACGCTCACCGTCACCGCGCCGGGGGTGGAGTTCGAGAAGCCCTGCCGCTCGATGGCCGAGCGCATGCGCTCCGCCACCTCGACCGCGCCTTCGCGGCTGGTCTGGGGAAGGATCACCATGAACTCGTCGTCACCGATCTTGGCGAGGACATCGAACGACCGCACCTGCTGGGCGAGCACCAGAGCCATCTCCTTGAGCAGCAGACTGCCCTTCAGCTCCCCGAAGGCTTCGTTGTAGGTCTTGAGGTGATCGACGTCGATCAGCAGGACCGACAGCTCCTGGTGGAACCGGCTTGCGCGCCGCGTTTCGCGGCGTAGCGCGGTCTTGAGGTAACGGAAGTTGTAGACCTCGGTGAGGTCGTCGGTGATCGTGCTCCGCTCGTTGCCGGTGGTGAGCCGCAGGTTATCGAGCGCGCCGGAGAGCCAGGCGCCCAGCATCAACATCATGCGCGTGTCGTTGAGCGAAAAACGCGCCCGGCCGCGACGCCGGTACGCGGCGACGGCCGCCGGCACCGGATCACGCCTCAGCACCGGAATGAACACCGCGGGACCGGCTTCGACGCCTGGGCAGCCATCGGTCTGCGCGATTCTCGGCTCCTCGGTGAGATCGGCCAGGACCAGCGGCTGGCCGCTCTCGATGAGCCTGCGAATCGCTTCGCTGCCTTCAGGCGGCGAATGCAGTGCCGCCGGCATGCTGTTGCCGGCGTGGATCATGATGCGCTCGCCCTTGCGGTTGGAAAGGGTCAGCACGACGGCGTCGGCTTCGACCAGCATGAGAGCGGTTCTGAGCGCCTGATCCAGCAGCTCGGTTCGCGTGCGGCGCTCGGAGGGATTCCCGAGCTCCACCAGCGCTCGCAGCGATTTCTCCTGTGGCGTCATGAGCAGGTCCCTCGGTTCGAGGACGGCATGTCGACATGGAGTTACGCAACGCATATGCCACACCCCGCTGCCGAGCCGGTGCGGCACACGCATGTCGTGACGTTCGAAGGGCCTGACCCGCGCGCCTGCGCCGTGGTTGAATGCGCCATGGCTCGTCAGGACGTGCGAGAGCGGCGGGTCATTTGGCTCAGAGCGACGCCCTACCGCCCAGCCGACCCCTCGGAGCGGCGCGGGGAGCGCGGCCGGACGGCCAGCCCCTTGCGGCGGGGGTTTCGCCATGCGCCGCGCATTTCGCACGAACGGATCGCGCGAGACGAGCGCCCCACCGGGCAACGAGGGCTGGGACCTGTAACTTCGCTCAAGCGCCAAGGGGCATCTACCGATAACCCGAGCGTCGACGAGCCCAAGACTTCTGTGCACCTTCCCCCAGCGAGAGGCAGGAGCAGTCCGTGGAACGGAGTCCCGAGAAGTCCGGCGCGCGCGTGCCGGCTGGCAAGAGCGCAGCGGGCGCCAAAGGCGCGGCGTTCGATCCGCGCGACCTCGTCCCCGAGCCGATCTTCTGCCTCGACGGTGAAGGCCGGCTCATCTGGGTGAACCACGCCGCCGAGAAGCTCTCCGGTTACACCGCGGCGCAGCTCATCGGGCAGTCCTTCACCATGCTGCTGTCGCCGAGCAAGCGGCAGAGTCTCTCGAGCTACTTCATCCGCCATCTCCATGTGGGCGAGAAGCCGGAGTGCGAGCACGACGTCCCGCTGCTCACTCGTGACGGCCGCACCGCATGGGTGGGCGCTCGTGTGCGACGAGTCCGCACCCTGCACGGCAAGGTTGGATACGTCGCCTGTGCGCACGACTTGCACGACATGGTGTTCCAGATCGAGGAGCTGCGGCGCCAGGTGCGCGACCTCAAGGTCAAGACGGCCGAGGCGACCGCGGCCGCGCAGCTCAAGGGCGACTTCCTGGCCGCGATGAGCGAGGAGATCCGGACCCCGATGGATGGTCTCCTCACCATGACCCGGCTGCTCCTCGAATCGAATCTCGACCGCGATCAGCGCACGTTCGCCGAAGTCATCCACGGCTCGAGCGATTCGCTGCTGACCCTGGTCAACGACATCCTCGACTTCAACAAGATCGAAGCGGGCGCGCTCCAGATGGAGACCCTGGACTTCGACGTGAGGGTCACGGTGGACGGAACGGCGGCGCTGCTCAACCCGACGGCCAATGCGCGCCGGGTCGACCTCTCGCGCCAGGTCCACCACGACGTTCCGGCGCAGCTCATCGGCGATCCTGGACGGCTGCGCCAGGTGCTCACCAACCTGGTGCGCCGCATGATCCAGTATCTCGAGCAGGCACGGGTGCAGATGTGGGTCAACCTGATCGAAGAGACCGCCCACGAGTCCGTGCTGCGGTTCTCCATCAGCTATTCGTCGCACGAGCCCGCCGCGGAGCTCGGCCAGCTCGTCGAGGTCTTCTCACAATCGGATACGCCGGCGGCGGGGACTCTGGGCGGCGACGCGCTCGCGTTCTCGCTCTCGCGGCGACTCGTGGCCCTGATGGGCGGAGAGGCCGGAGGAGAAGCTCAGCGAGGCGGGGGCGAGGTGTGGTTCCAGATCCCGTTCAAGCGAGCCGAGGCGAAAGTCCCGGCGGGACCGCTGCCCGATGTCGAGCTCAAGGACGTGCGCGTGCTGGTGGCCGATCCGTCGGTCGGCATGCGCATGGCGCTGACCGAGATGCTGTCGTCATGGGGATGCCAGGCGGTCGAGGCGGAGGATGGCGTCTACGCGATGGCCCTGCTGCAGGAGGCGGCGCGCCAGGGCAATCCCTACCGGGTTGCGCTGATCGAGAACCAGCTTCCCGGCAAAGACGCCGAGGACCTGGCCAAATCGATCCGTGCTGACGCAGCACTCAAGGACACGCTGTTGATGCTGCTCGCCGCGGTCGGACGTCGCGGCGACGCGGCCCGTGCTCAGGAGCTCGGCTACTCCGCTTATCTGGTCAAGCCCTTCGAGCCTTCGTACCTCTTCGATGCGCTGGCAGAGGTGATTCACCGCGGGGCGGAAGGAACGTCGCAGGGGATCGTGACCCGCCACTCGGTGGCCGAGCGCCGACGGCAGCGCATGCGGATCCTGCTGGTCGAGGACAACTCGGTGAACCAGCTGGTGGCGGTGGCGGCGTTGCGTCGTGCCGGTTTCCAGCCCGAGACGGCCGCCAGCGGGGCCGAGGCGATCCAGTCCCATGCCCTCCAGCGCTTCGACATCGTCTTCATGGACCTGGAGCTGCCGGACATGGACGGGATCGAGGTCACGAGGCAGGTCGCCGAGATGGAGGAAGGATCGGGCAGGCGCACGCCGATCGTGGCGCTCACCGCGCACGACCTCTCCGACGTGAAGGCGAAGTGCCTCGCGGCCGGCATGAAGGACGTGCTCACCAAGCCGCTCGACCTCGACTCGATGGTCGAAGCCGTCGAGCGCTGGGTGCAGCCGGAGAGCATGCTCGAGCCGAAGACGGGGGAGGGCGTCGTCAAGCCGGCGCTCAAGCTGGTCCCCCCGCCGGTGGTGGTCAAGGCCTCAGCGCCGATCGTCGAGAAGATGCAGGCCCCGCCCGAAGGCTTCGAGACGACCGCCGTGGTGCCGTTGCCGGTGGTGCCGCGCGCTCCCATCGAAGAGAGCGATACCGGAGAGCCGATCCTGGACGAGGCGCGGCTCAAGGCCTCGAGCATGGGCAACGCCGACCTCGAAGGCATCCTGATCCGCACGTTCGTCAACCACATCCGCCCGCGCCTCCAGCGCCTGCGCGATGCGGCTCAGGTATCCGATGCCGGCGCCATCGAGTTCGAGGCTCACGGCCTCAAGGGCATGTGCGGGACGATCGGAGCGATGGCCTGCGCGGATGTGTTCTCGCGCATCGAGCGCCTCGGTCGCGAGAAGCGGCTCGAGCCGGTTGCGCCGATGCTCGACTATGCCGAGATCGAGGTGTCGCGCGTCGAAGTGCTGGTCGGACCGCGCGCCAAGGCCGCATAGCATTCGAGCCGGCGGCATTCGGGACCCGCGTCCGCTGAGGGCGCGGGTCTCTGTGCTATGGTCCGCCGTCCCATGCGACGCTGGAACGCAAGGCTCGGTCTGCTCTCGTTCGGTCACTTCACCGTCGATGCCTACTCCAGTTTCTTCACGCCGCTCCTTCCGCTGCTGGTCGCCAAGCTCGATCTGAGCCTCACCCGAGTCGGCACGCTGGTGGCGTTCATGTCGCTGGCCTCGTCGATGAGCCAGCCCTTGTTCGGGCTGTTCTCGGACCGGATGCGGCATCCCTGGTTCATCGCGCTCGGACCGCTCGCTGCGGCGGTATTCATCAGCGGGCTCGGGATGGCGCCCAATTACGGGAGCCTGGTCGCGCTGCTGATGCTCGGCGGCTTCGGGGTCGCGGCGTTCCATCCGCAGGCCGCCTCGCTCGCGGGCGAAGCCTCCCCGAGCCGCGGAATGGCGATGGCCTGGTTCGTCACCGCCGGAACGCTCGGCTTCGCGCTCGGGCCCTTGCTCGCCGTCGGTCTGGTGCACGTCGCCGGCCTGGAGCGCAGCTGGCTGGCCGCGATTCCTGGCGTGATCATCTCGGTGTTCATGCTCACGGTGATCGGCAAGGTGCGGCCGGTCCACAAGGCACCGAGCGAGCGCCCGCGGCTCGCCGAGCTGAGGCCGATGTTGCGGCCGCTCCTCCTGCTCTACTTCGCGGTCGTCTCACGCTCGGCGGTGTCCTACGGGTTTCTCACCTTCCTGCCGCTGCAGCTCACGCAGAGAGGTTATTCGGTGGTGCAGGCCGGTGGCGTGGTTTCGCTCTATCTGGCGTGCGGGGCGATCGGAGGATTCTTCGGCGGCTGGCTGGCCGACCGCTGGGGAGGACGGCGCGTCGTGGTCGCCTCGTTCCTCGGCGCGGTGCCACTCTACTTCCTCTTCCTCTTCGCGCCCGATCCGTGGGGGCTCACGAGCCTGGTGCTGGGCAGCTTCGTGCTCCAGACCTCGCTACCGGTCAATGTCGTCATGGGTCAGGAGCTGTCGCCCCGTCATGCGTCGACGATCTCGAGCCTGCTGATGGGCGCGGCGTGGGGGCTGGGTGCGCTGCTCATCGGCCCGATCGGTGCGCTGGCCGATCGCTGGAGCATTCAGTGGGCGCTGTTCTCGCTCGCATTCCTGCTCCTCGGGGGCCTCTTCTGCGCGATCGCGCTGCCGATTCAAGGCCGCCACGCCGAGCCGGTCGAGGTCGGCCAGCCGGTCAGCTCCGCCGCCGGACGCTAGCTCTCTTCTCATCCACTCGCCTTCCTGCGCCGTAGCGCCTGTGACTCCCGGAACCGGGAGCGCTCGCGGGTCCGCCCGCATCCCCTGGCGCGCGACCGATCGCGCAGGAAGGAAGTTCGCCATGCGTTTGAACGTATCGTCCCGGATCACGGCGTGGGGAATCGCCGCGATTTCGGTGATCATTCCACTGGCGGCGCTCGCCTCGAGTCACAGCGAAGCGCCGGGCACCGCCAAGGACCGACTCGCGGACGACACCGACGTCTACGCCTGGGTGGCGGCCGATGCCCCTCAGGCGGTGACCTTCGTCGGCAACTGGGTGCCCCTGCTCGAGCCCAACAGCGGCCCCAACTTCGGCGCCTTCGACGACGAAGCCATCTACTACATCAACGTGGACAACACCGGCGACTCGCGGAAGCACGTGCGCTTCCAGTTCAAGTTCCAGACCATCCGTCGCACGGGCGCCACGTTTCTCTACAACACCGGTCCGGTGACGTCGCTCGACGATCCCGACCTCAACGTGCGGCAAACCTACACGCTCACGCGCATCGACGTGGTGAACGGCGTCGAGCAGGAGACCATGCTGGGCACCAATCTCCCGGTGGCGCCGTGGTTCGTGGGTCCGGTCTCGATGCCCGACTACGCCTCGCTCGCGAAGGCCGCGGTCCAGGATCTGGCGGGCGGCTACCGGGTATTCGTGGGTCCGCGGGACGATCCGTTCTTCGTCGATCTGGCGGCGGTGTTCGACCTGCTCACCATTCGCAAGCTGCCGGGTGACAAGGGCAAGGGTGTGGACGGTGTGGGTGGCTACAACGTGATGACCATCGCCCTGCAGGCGCCGATGACGAAGCTCACCAAGGATGGCGCAGCGCCATCGGCCGCGCTCGCCAACAACATCCTGGGGATCTGGGATACGGCGGAGCGGCCGGCGAACCGGACGATCAACGCCGACGGCTCGGTGAGCGTCAGCGGTCCGGAGGTCCAGGTGTCGCGGCTCGGCATGCCGCTGGTCAACGAGGTGGTGATTCCGCTCCAGGACAAGAACAAGTTCAACGCCAGCGAGCCGGCCGGCGACGTCGCCAACTTCGGCGCGTACGTCGTCGATCCGGAGCCGGCGAGGCTGCTCAACCTGCTCTACGGGATCTCGGTGCCGCCCGCGCCGCGCAGCGACCTGGTTGCCGTGTTCGCCACAGGTGTCCCGGGGCTCAACCAGCCCGCCAACGTGTCGCCGGGGGAGATGATCCGCCTCAATCTGCTGATTGCCCCGACGGCTTCGCCCAATCGCTTCGGGGTGATCGCCGGCGACCTGGCCGGCTTCCCCAATGGACGCCGGCTCGCCGATGACGTGGTCGACATCGAGCTCCGGGTGGTCGCGGGCGTGCTGGTGGATGGATTCGACATCGCGCCCAACAATCAGCTCGGCGACGGCATCGACGCCAACGACAAGCCTTTCCTTCCGTACTTCCCTTACGTGGCGCCGCCTCACAACCCGCTCGCGCACACGCATCATCCAGAGCAGCGCGGACCGGTCGCCGTCAGCTTCGCGGAGGTGTCCCCCTGGACCCATCCGCGCACGACGGCGGGGATGACCGGGGCAAGCCGGGCGACGCTCGAGCTGCTCGGCGGCAACCCGGCCGACGCGTCGCGGCTGCAGTACACGCTGAGCCGCGCGGCTCGCGTCTCGCTCAAGATCTACGACCTGCAAGGCCGGGCGGTGCGCACGCTGGTCGACCAGGATGGAGCACCCGGCACGTTCGTCACCTCATGGAACGGCACGGACGACGGCGGGCGCGCGGCCGGTAAGGGTCTGTACTTCGCGCGCTTCGTGGTGGATGGCGAGCTGAGCGACACGCGCAAGATCACGCTGCGCTGAACCTCGCTCCCAACCGGCGGGCCTGGCTCATTCGAGCTGGGCCCGCTTGGTGTGCTTGCAAGCCGGCCCCGCGCGCGGTTTGATCGTGACTCACCCTCATCACGGGAGCGCGCATGGAGCTCGGATTCGTCGGTCTCGGTCGGATGGGACTCAACATGACCCGGCGCCTGCTGGGAGGGGGCCACCGCGTCGTGGCCTACGATCGGGACGCCGGTCCGATCGGGAGCGCCCGCGATGCCGGCGCATCTCCGGCAAAGTCGCTGGCCGAGCTGGTCGGCGCGCTCGCGCCGCCGCGTGCGGTATGGGC
Source organism: Candidatus Eisenbacteria bacterium (assembly GCA_035712145.1). Classification (NCBI taxonomy): domain Bacteria; phylum Candidatus Eiseniibacteriota; species Candidatus Eiseniibacteriota bacterium. Next base: position 18,480 of record DASTBI010000247.1, read on the forward strand.
CATGATCCCCGCGGGATCCCCGGTCGACGAGTGGATCGAGGCGATGATCCCGCTGCTCGGGCGCGGAGACCTGCTGATCGACGGTGGGAACTCCCACTACAAGGACTCGCGCCGCCGCCACCAGAGGCTCGCCGAAGCCGGCCTGGCCTACGTGGACGCGGGAACTTCGGGGGGGATCTGGGGGCTCGAGATCGGGTACTGCATGATGCTCGGCGGCGATGGCGCGGCAATCGCGCGACTCGCACCGGCGCTCGACACGCTCGCGCCGCCCGGCGGATGGATGCACGTCGGCGGAGCCGGCGCGGGGCACTACTGCAAGATGATCCATAACGCGATCGAGTACGGCATGATGCGCGCGTACGGCGAGGGCTTCGAGCTGCTGGACGCCAGTGACTACGACTTCGACCTGGCGGCGATCGCGCGGCTCTGGAACCAGGGCGGAGTGGTCCGCTCGTGGCTCCTCGAGCTCGCCGCGAGCGCGTTCGCCAAGGATCCTGGCCTCGAGAAGATCCGAGGCTACGTGGACGACTCGGGCGAAGGCCGCTGGGCGGCACAGGAGGCCATCGACCGCGCGGTCCCCGCCGAGGTCCTGGCACTGTCGCTGATGGGGCGCTTCCGGTCGCGGCAGGCCGACTCCTTCCGCGACAAGGTGCTCGCCGCGCTGCGCGCGGAGTTCGGAGGGCATGCCGTCCAGGAGACCCGCTCGTGAGCACGACGCGCATCGAAGCCGTGATGCCCGAGGCTCCTGCGCCGCACCCGCGCAAGGCGCCTCCGTGCGCGCTGGTCGTGTTCGGGGCCAGCGGCGATCTCACGCGCCGCAAGCTGGTGCCCGCGCTCTACAACCTGGCGCTCCAGGGCACGCTGCCCGAGCGCTTCGCCACCGTGGGCGTGGCGCGGCATCCGATGACGTCGGAAGAGTTCCGGAGCCAGTTGCTCGCCTCGGCCGACGAGTTCTCGCGCCGGCGCCCCGAAGCGGCGACCTGGGAGCGTTTCGCCGAGCAGCTCGAATACGTGCGAGGCGAGTTCGCCGACCGCGGCACGTACCGCAGTCTCGCCGAGACGCTGCAGCGTCTGGATCGCGAGCGCGGCCTCGAAGGCAACCGGCTCTTCTACCTGGCGACGCCGCCGTCGGAGTTCGGGGTCATCCTGCGCGCGCTGCGCGAGGCGGGCCTCGTCACCCCGCACCGCGGCTCCCCGTGGACGCGCGTGATCATCGAGAAGCCGTTCGGCCACGACCTCGAGTCGGCCCGCGCCCTCGATCGCCTGGTGGCCGAGACGCTCCACGAGTCGCAGACCTTCCGCATCGACCACTATCTGGGCAAGGAGACGGTCCAGAACATCCTCGTGCTGCGATTCGCGAACAGCATCTTCGAGCCGATCTGGAACCGGAAGTACGTCGACTACGTCGAGATCGCCGCCGCGGAGACCATTGGCGTCGAGCGGCGCGGGAAGTTCTACGACCAGAACGGGGTGCTGCGCGACATCGTGCAGAACCACTTGCTCGGGCTGCTGGCACTGACCGCCATGGAGCCGCCGACGACTGGATCGGCGGACGACATCCGCAACGAGAAGCTCAAGGTCCTGAACGCGCTTCGCGATCCGTGGGCGGACACCATCCCGCGCGACGTCATCCTCGGCCAGTACCGCGGCTACCGGCAGGAACCCGACGTCGCCCCGAATTCCCGGACACCCACCCTGGCCGCGCTTCGCGTGTTCGTGGACAACTGGCGCTGGCAAGGCGTGCCGTTCTACATGCGCGCGGGCAAGCGAATGGCCAAGCGCATCACCGAGATCGCGATCCACATGCAGCCCATCCCGCTGTCGCTGTTCGGGCGGGAGGACATGTGCAATCCGGTCGCGCCGAACGTGCTGACCCTGCGCATCCAGCCCGACGAGGGCATCCAGCTGGAGTTCGCCTCGAAGATCCCTGGCGACGACCTCCGGGTCGGCAAGGTGAAGATGGACATGAGCTACGTGGAGACCTTCGGCGGCGAGCCGCCCGAGGCCTACGAGCGTTTGCTGCTGGACGCGATGCGCGGCGACCTCACGCTGTTCTCCCGCCGCGACTGGGTGGAAGCCTCATGGGCGTGGATCGATCCGATCATCCAGCACTTCGAAACGTCGTCGAAGGAGCCATGCGTCTACGAGCCGGAAACCTGGGGACCCCAGGAATGCCACGAGTGGATGCGCCGTGATCGCCGTTCCTGGCGCGAGCTCTGATTGACCCAGCTCTTCCAAACCAGCTCCAGGCAGTTCGCGCCGGAGGCGTTTTCCATGATCTTGGCGATGGCGAAGCCTCTGCCCACGAATCGAGGGATGCGGATCGGACTCTCCGGTGGCAGGACCCCGGCTGATGTCTACCGACGCCTCGGTTTGGTGTCGGGCCCATTCGACTGGTCGGGCCCCACGTTCTTCTTCGCCGACGAGCGAGATGCTCCGCCCAACGAGCCGGAGAGCAACTACTGGATGGCGCGCAAGCTCTGGTTCGAGCCTGCGGGAGTCCCGCCGGACCATGTGCATCGCATGAAGGCGGACGCGGCGGACCTCGAGGCCGCCGCCGCCGATTACGACGCGCTTCTCGAGGCGCCGCTCGACCTTCTGCTGCTCGGCATCGGCGAGGACGGCCACATTGCTTCGCTCTTCCCTGGCTCGCGCTGGCTGGAGGAGCGCGTGCGCCGCGTCGTTCCTGTCTATGACAGCCCCAAGCCGCCGCCACGACGCCTGACGATCACGCCGCGCGTCATCGAGGAGGCTCGCGAGGTCCTGGTGTTGGCGGCAGGGGCTACGAAGGCGCATGCGGTCGCGGCCGCGCTGGCCGAGCAGGGAGAGGTGTCCCGCACGCCCGCGCGCCTGGCGCGTGGCAGGATGTGGCTCATCGACGAGGACGCGGCCTCGGAGTGGGTGCGGGCCCGCTAGGGTTGCTGAAGCTGGCGGATGGAATGCCTCGCCAAGTCGCGATCCTCTTCCTCGCGCAGCGCTCGCCGATAGGCGGCGATCGCGCCTTTCGCGTCTCCGATCATCTCGTGCGCCATGCCCTGACGTAGCGCGAGCCCCGGCGTGTCGGGCGCGATGCGATACGTCTCGTCGAAATACCTGACCGCGGCCGGTCCGTCCTGCCGGCTCAGCGCCATGAGTCCCAGCCACATGCTGGCTCGCGAGTGCGCGGGGGAGGCGGCGCGCGCCCGCAACAGCTCCGCCTCGAGGCGCACGCGCAGGCCGCTGTCGGCTCGCGCCTGCTCGGAGAGCGTGAGCATGCCGATGTAGTCCGGGGTGAAGTAGCGATATGCTCTCGAGCTTGCGATGGCCGGGTAGCGGTTCCAGCGCAGGTAGAGGAGTCCCGAATCGTCGTAGAAGATCAGACCCCACTCGAGCCGTCGTGAGATGTTGACCGCCATCCGATCCTCTGTGCTCTGCGGAGGCTGAAGGATGAGGTAGTCGAAGTCCGATTGGTCGAGCAGCGAATCGAGCGCGAACTGATCGCTGAGCGAGCGGGCATACAGCGAGCGAAGCTCGGGGGTCACGTGTCCGCGCCGGTCGATCAGCGGCGGAGTCTCGTCGCCGCGCGCCCACAGCAGGTACCCACCCTGGTGGGCGGTGTTGAGCATCCGACCCTCGAGACCGAGCGACTCGGCGAGCGCGGCGGCGCCCACCGGCATCGACTCGAGTCGCGGATGCGCGCCGAGCGGCAGGGGCAAGGTGACCAGCCAATAGAACCCGGCGAGACATGCGGCGACGGGCGGGACCAGCAGCGCGCCGCGGAGCAGCCAGCGTCCCCGTGGCGCAAAGGCCACGGCGAGCACCACGAAGCTCGTCCACGCCGCCAGGCCTCGAAAGCGGAACTGGGTCGTCGCGAGCGCCATCCCGCCGAGCGCGATCAGGGTGAGCGCGGGCGAGGCTTGCCACATCCTTCGTCCGCCGGCGAGGAGGGCGAGGAGCCACAACGCGAGCAGCGCGGTGAACGGCTCGGCGCGATCCGCCGTCCAGCTCCAAGGCCGCAGCTCGGGAAGGATTCCGAGCGGGTCGAAGCTCGCGCGCAGAAAAGCCAGAGGACGTGCGAGCCATTCGAGCGGGCGCGGCACGACCGCGGAGGCGGCCCACAGAACGAGTCCGAGCCCGGCCCACGTCGCGACGCGCGAGGGTGACCGAACCGAGGCGGGCGGAACGGCGTGTCGCTCAGGCCCCTCACCGATGTGACCCGGCGCCTCTGGCGAAGCGGCATCGCCCGCCGCCTCCTGGGATCTGCGGCGAGCCCGGCGCTGGTCGATCCACGCGGTGGCCGCGTACGCCCACGCGATCAGCGGACCGAATGCCCAGCCTCGATGAATGTTCGCCCAGAGGATCTGGGCCGGGACCAGCCAGCGGGTGCGGTCTCGCCCGCGGCGCGCCTCTTCGAAGCGCACGGCCGCGAACAGCACGAAGGCGATGAAGAGCTGCTCGGGCCGGGGCTCGAAGCCTTCGCGGGCGACGGCGAGCAGCAGGGGGACGAGGAGCGCCAAGGCCCACGTGGCGGCGTCGAGGAGGAAGGCGAGGCGGATGGCCAGCGCCATGGCCGCCGCGGCCCACGCCGCTCTCCACAGCGCGACGCCGAGGTCACCGCCGACGCGGTGGATCTGATAGAGCGCGACGTCGAACAGCCACTCCGACAGCCAGGGAGACTGTCCGTGGGCGCCTTGCGACCACGTCTCCTGGCTCGGCAGTCCGTGCTGGCTGATCGAGCGGCCGGCCGCGAGATGGAACCAGTAATCGGGATCGTCGCTGCGATGGAATGCCGCGAGCGCGGCCAGGCCAACGATCGCCGCCCACACCCAGACCGGGGGAGTGGTCCGGGGGCGGGGATCCGTGGCGGAAGAGGGTTCGGTGGTCGAGCTAGGCTTTGCGGGCACGGCCGCGCGCGCGGAAGACCGTATCCAGGTAGCTGCTGACCTCGTTGCGAACGATCGTGGGGAGAATCTGGCGCACCTTCGCCTGAACTTCGGTGCGAACCTGCTGCTCGAGGCTTCCGCCGTTGGTGGAGCGTAGCGTGGCTCCCGAACGACGGCCGGCGCCATACTTGCGCCGCCACGAGTAGTAGGTCACCGGGGTCACGCCGAACCGCTTCTGGACTTCGATCGCGGTCAATCCTTCCTTCTGGGCGGTCGCCAGAACCATCGAGCGCTTCTGGTTGCTGTACGAGGTTCGCTTGCGACGTGCTTTTGCCATTGCATCCTCCCGGGTGGACTCGTCATGTGCGAAGCACAATCCACTACGCCATAGCGACTGGCGGCATGTCAAACAAGATGAATGCGAATCATGTGCGATTTGTTCGTCTTCATACAAGCTCAGGCAATGAATGCGAAGTCCGCGCCCTCCGTCCATGCCTGAGAGCGAAGCATCGAGCGCCAGCGCTCGCGGGCCGGCGCCGCGCCGAATACGAGCAGCACGGGTGGAACGAGCCCGGAAGCGGCGCCGGCCGCAGGCCGGCCCATGGCGCGCCACCTCGGTTGGTATCCAGCGCGGGTGAGAACTCCACGCCATCGTTCCAGGCTCGCGCCCACACCGATGAGCGTCGGAGCGGTGCAACCACGAAGCAGGCGCCGCTCCAGCGCTTCCATGCGGAGCGCGTCGAAGGCAGCCTGAGCGTATCGAGGATCGGTGTGCGTAGCGCTCGCGGCGTGCTGGCGCCACCAGTACAACACGCGCGGCACCTTCGCGAAGCGCGCCCCGGCTTCGAGCAGCCGCAGCCAGAGATCCACGTCCTCGGGCCAGCCGCGATCGCGCCAGCCGCACGCATTCGCCAGCACGACGCGCCGGATCATGGCGGTGCCGTGCGCCAACGGGCTGTCGACCAATGCCTCGCGGGCCATGGCCTGGTGTGTGCCGAGGCGGTTGTGCCATCCCACCCAGCGGCGCATGCCGGCGCCGCGGAAGCCGCGGGGCAGTAGTCCCACGCGACAGCCGACCACCGCGACGCCGGGATTCGTCACGAGCAGGTCGTGCTGACGCTCGAAGCGCTCGGCGTGGGAGACATCGTCGGCATCATGGCGCGCGATCAGCCCGCCTTGCGCCTCTTCGAGTCCGGCATTGAGCGCCGCCGGCAGGCCCCGCGCTTCCTGCCGTCGCACGCGCAGGCGCCGCTCGCGGCGGGCGCAACGCTCGAGCGCCTCGCCCGAGCCGTCGGTCGAGCCGTCGTCCACCGCGATCACCTCGAAGTCGCGCAGCGTCTGGCGCCACAGCGAGGCGAGGGCGTCGCCGAGATAAGGGCCGGCATTCCGCACCGGCATCAGCACCGAGATCGTCGGCATGCGGTGACGTTATCAGCGATCGGCAGAGCCGCGCGAAGCACGTGATATCCTGCGAGACGTCATGGCGGGCAAGCGCCTTCTCATCCTGGGCGGTGGTTTCGGGGGTCTCGATGTCGCGCGAGCGGTCGGGCGGTCACGCCACGCGCTCGGGTACTGGGACACGCTCCTGATCGACAAGGAGAATTTCTTCCAGTTCAATCCGCTGCTCCCGGCGGTGGCGGTGGGCGCGGTGGAGACGCGGCACATCGTCTATCCCCTGCGCGAGATGGCCCGGCATCGGCACATCCGCTTCCACAAGAACAAGGCGATCGCCGTCGATCTGGCGCGACGCGAAGTGCGGCTCCACAACGAGCTCGTCGTCCCGTTCGACGTCCTGGTCATCGCGGTCGGGAGCGTCACCGACTACTACGACGTTCCCGGTGCCTCCGAGCACACGCTTCCGTTCAAGACGATCGTGGACGCGATGACGATCCGGGCGCGCGTCGTCGAGCTGTTCGAGATGGCCGAGCAGGCGCAGAGCGTGGAGCAGCGCCGCCGTTTGCTCTCGTTCGCCGTCGTCGGCGGAGGCGTCACCGGTGTGGAGGTGGCGGCCGAGCTGATCGAGATGGCCAGGGAGACGTTGCTGCCGCACTATCCCAGCCTCTCGGCATCCGATCTATCGATCACGTTGCTGGAAGCCAGTGATCGCCTGGTGCGCACCGCGCGGCCCGCGCATTCGGAATATGTGCTCCGCTTCCTCGAGCGGCGCGGCGTGAGGGTCCATCTCGACGCGGCGGTGGCCCGAGTGCAGAGCAAGTGCGTGCGGCTCGTCTCGGGGCAGTTCGTCGAGGCGTTCACCATCCTGTGGACCGCCGGCGTGCGTCCTCCCGATCTGGTGAGGAGCCTGCCGCTGCAGCGTCTGGAGGACGGCCGGGTCCGGGTGGACGAGTTCTTCCGCGCGCTCTCACCCGACGGGCGCGCGCTCGACGACGTGTACGTCATCGGCGATTCGGCCGGGGCCGCCAAGCCGGAAGGCGGCTTTCACCCGCGACTGGCGCAGACCGCGGTCGCCATGGGGAGCTATCTGGGCCATGCGCTGGTGCGGCGCGCGGAGTCCAAGAGTGTCGAGCCGTTCCGCTTCCACGAGCCGGGCTACATCATCTCGCTCGGACAGCACAGCTCCGTCGTCGATCTCTTCGGCATTCCCTTCTCGGGCCGCCTCGCGTGGCTGGTGTGGGCGGCCAGCTACCTGATCAAGATGGTGGGTCTGCGCAAGCAGATCGAGGTCGGGCTCGACCACCTCACGCATCTGGTCTTCCAGCACGACTCGTCTCAGATCCTGAGCCGCCGTCAGGTGCTGAGCGACGAGGAGATGAACCTATCGCTGCGGCCCCCGCGCACCGTGGAGGAGAGCCGCGGCGAGGAGCCTGAGCGGATGGCATCGGGAAGCGGAGGCGCCGCGTGAGCTACCGCGCGAGCGTCGTGCTCGAGACGGTCGAGGCGCCTGGGGAGCGTTTCTCGGTGCGCTTCGAGAGCGGCGCCACGGTCCCGGTCGACAACACCTCCAGTCCCGAGGCGGCGAGCCCGGTGCAGATGGTGCTGGTAGCGCTCGGCGGCTGCTCCGCGATCGACGTGCTGCAGATCCTCCGCAAGAAGCGCCAGGTCGTGCTCGGCTACGAAGTGGTGGTCGAGGGCCGGCGGCGCGCCGAGTACCCGCGCATCTTCACCCACATCGAGATGTTCCATCGCCTCCGAGGCCGCAACCTGAATCCCGCCGCCATCGCCGACGCCATTCGGCTGTCGGACACCAAGTACTGCTCCGTGCACGCCATGCTCGAAGGAAAGGCGAAGATCACCAGCCGATTCGAGGTCCTGCCGGTCTGAGTGACGGCGTCCCGTGGAGTGACCCGACCATGAACGCACGCGTTCTCATGCTCGCGATCGCGCTGGTCGCCGGCGCCTGCAGCGGGTCGACCGCGCAGGCTCAGGCGCCGCAGGACTCCACGCTCGACAATCTCGCTCACGATGCCGGTTACGTGACCGCCGCGCCCGGGAAGCTCGGCGCCGTGGTGGAACGCGGCAAAGGGCCGATCGACATGGTGCTGGTCTCCGGCTTCGGTCTCGGCGCGTCGGCGTTCGAGAGCTTCATGCGCCGCAACGAGGCGCGTTATCACATGCTGGCGGTCACGCTCCCGGGCTTCGAAGGGACCGCGGCGCCGCCCATGCCGCCCGCGGGCACGAGCTATGGCGAGCAGACATGGACACGCGCGGCGGTCGAGGCCGTGGCGGCGCTCATTCGTGAGCGCAAGCTCAAGCGGCCCGTGCTGGTCGGCCACTACCTGAACGGCACCCAGGTGGCCACCGAGGTCGCGGCCCGGCATCCCGATCTTTCGCGGGCTCTGATCCTGCTGGCCGGAACGGCGCTCTACGAGCCGACTCGGCCGAGCCGCTTCTGGCCGCGCGGGCTCACGGTCGAGAAGCGAACTGCAATGGTCGATCAGTTCCTCGCGCCACGCTGGTTCAAGACGGTGACGCGGCAGACCTGGGTCCGTGGAAACTTCGTCGCCACCGACTTCTCGGTCGACTCCACCCTCGGTCGCACGTTCGCCGACCGGGCGAATGCGCCGCCGCTTCCGGTCCTGATCCGTTATCTATGCGAGTTCCACGCCTCCGACGTGCGACCGAGCCTCTCGAAGTCGAATCAGCCCCTGCTGCTGATCGAGCCCACCTTCACGCCCGCGCTGCGCGCGGATACGACGCGCGCCTACCTCGGCAGCTACTTCAGCGAAGGCTGGAAGGGGGTGTTCGACGAGCGCAGGCGCACCCAGGCCATGGCGCTCGATCAGAGCGGGATTCTGGTGATGGAGGATCACGCGGCCGAGGTGGACCAGGCGATCGCGGAGTTCCTCAAGCGTCACGCGCGGTAGGCTTCGCCCGCCCGCGCCGCTCGGGGTCGCGTGGTACGATGCCCAGTCGTCATGCCGCCGCGATACGGTCTGTCCGAACTCATCCTGCGCGTCCGCGACGTTCCGCGGGCAGTCGCGTTCTATCGTGACGTGGTGGGGCTGGAAGTCGAGCGCACGCCATCGCCCGAGTGGGCGTGGCTGTGGACGGGAGCACCCGGGAGCCTGCCGCGGCTGGGGCTCACGAGCCGCCCGCTCAGCTTCGGCGCGGCGCACACCGGTGGCCCGGCGCACTTCGCGATCGCCGTTCCTCGATCCGAGATCGCGGGCGAGAAGGCGCGCATCGAGTCGCTCGGCATCGAGGTCGAAGGGCCGATCACGTTCGACTTCTGGCAGGCGGATTCCATCTACTTCAGCGATCCCGACGACAACCGCGTCGAGCTGTGCGGGTTCGAGCACCTCGACGCTCGAGCCAGACAGGAGCACGCATGAGCCGTGAATTCCGGACCGAAAAGGACAGCCTGGGCGAGATGCAGGTGCCGGCGAGCGCGCTCTACGGCCCGCAGACGCAGCGGGCGGTGGAGAACTTCCCGATCTCGGGCGAGCCGATGCCGAGACCGTTCATCCAATCTCTGGGTTTTTTGAAGATGGCGGCCGCCAAGGTCAACCGCGATCTGGGCCTGCTGCCGGCGAAGATGGCGGACGCGATTCAGCAGGCGGCCAGCGAGGTCGCCGAGGGCAAGTGGAACGCCGAGTTCCCGATCGACGTGTTCCAGACCGGGAGCGGCACGAGCACCAACATGAACGCCAACGAGGTGATCGCCCACCGCGCCACCGAGCTGCTGAACGGCGCGCCCAAGGTGCATCCCAACGATCATGTCAATCTCGGGCAGAGCAGCAACGACGTGATTCCGACCGTGCTGCACCTCTCGGCGGCGGTCGAGATCGATCAGCAGCTGCTGCCCGCGCTCCGCCATCTGGCCGAGACGCTGGAGCGCAAGGCGAAGGAATTCGACGGCGTGATCAAGTCCGGGCGCACGCACCTGATGGACGCCACGCCCATCCGTCTCGGCCAGGAGTTCTCGGGCTACGCCTCGCAGGTGCGGCACGGGATCGCGCGCGTCGAGGCGGCGATGCCGGATCTCTGCGAGCTGGCGATTGGCGGCACCGCGGTCGGCACCGGACTCAACACGCATCCTGAATTCGCGCGGCGCGTGGCCGAGGAGTGCGCGCGCCACACCCGGCTGCCGTTCGTCGAAGCGCCGAACCACTTCGAGGCCCAGGGCGCGCAGGACGGCGCTCTGTGGGCGAGCGCGGCGCTCAACAGCGTGGCGGCGTCACTGATGAAGATCGCGGGCGATGTGCGGCTCATGAACTCCGGTCCCGGCTGTGGGCTGGGTGAGATCACCTTGCCGGCCATCCAGCCCGGGTCGAGCATCATGCCGGGCAAGGTCAATCCCGTGATCTGCGAGGCGGTGATCATGGTGGGAGCGCAGGTGACCGGCCACCATGTCGCGATCACGCTGGGCGCCCAGCTCGGACAGCTCGACCTCAACACGATGCTGCCGCTCATCGCGCTCGATCTCCTGGGGAGCATCCGCCTGCTGAGCGGGGCCGCGCGCGTGTTCGCCGACAAGGCGCTCGCCGGCACGATCGCCAACGAGGAGACCTGCCGGCAATACGTCGAGCGCTCGCCCAGCATGGCCACCGCGCTCAACCCGCTGATCGGCTACGACCAGGCGGCTGAGATCGCCAAGCGCTCGTTCAAGGAGAAGCGTCCCGTGCGTGAGCTGGCGCGGGAGATGACCACGCTGTCCCCGCAGGAGATCGACGCCGCGCTCGACCCCAGGCGACAGACCGAGCCGGGCCTGGAGGGAACGAACGCACCCGAGGGCAAGGGCGCCAAGCGGTGATCGAAGCGCCCACGAAGGATGCGCTGATCGAGCGCATGCAGGAGGCCCGCCAGCGGCTCCAAGGCGTCGCGCACAGGACGCCGGTCGCCACCTCGGCGACGCTCGAACGCAGGACAGGCGCTCAGGTGTTCCTCAAGTGCGAGAACCTGCAGCGGATGGGCGCGTTCAAGTTTCGCGGCGCCTACCACTTCATCTCGCGGCTGTCGGACGCCGATCGCCAGCGCGGCGTCGTCGCGTTCTCGTCGGGGAACCACGCGCAAGCCGTGGCCCTGGTGGCGCGACTGCACGGCGCTCCGGCGACCATCGTGATGCCGAGCGTAGCGCCCTGGCCCAAGCTCGAGGCCACCCGTGGCTACGGCGCCGAAGTCGTCTTCTACGACCAGGCGGGCGAGGAACGCCAGGCCATGGCCGAGCGGCTGGCGCGCGAGCGCGGGCGCACGCTGGTGCCGCCCTTCGATCATCACGACATCGTCACCGGGCAAGGCACGGCGGCGTGGGAGCTGATCGAGGAGACGGGGCCGCTCGACCTGCTGCTGGTTCCCGTCGGAGGCGGAGGATTGATCTCGGGCTGCGCGCTGGCGGCCAAGCATCTTTCGCCTCGGTGCCGCGTCGTCGGCGTCGAGCCGCGGGCCGGAGACGACGGCGTGCGCTCGTTCAAGGCCGGGCAGCTGGTGAAGGTGGAGCATCCGGACACCATCGCCGACGGGGCGCGCACGCCTGCGCTCGGGAACCTGACCTTCGAGCTGATCCGCCGCTCGGTCGACGACATGGTTTCCGTCGAAGACATCGAGCTCAAGCGCGCGATGCGCTTCGTCTGGGAACGCATGAAGCTGATCGTCGAGCCCACCGGTGTGCTGGGTCTCGCGGCGCTGATGAGCGGAATGGTCGAGGCGCGCGGCAGGAAGGTCGGCGTGATCCTCTCCGGCGGGAACGTGGATCCCGCCGAGGCGGCGCGCTGGTTCGCGGAAGTGGGAGCGAGCTAGAAGAGGCCTACAAGCCCGCCTTCTTCAATCCTGCGCGGAGCGTCTCCTCGTTCCTCAGGCCCACGTAGTGGGCAGCGATCTTCCCTTCGCGGTCGATGATCACGAGGGTCGGAATGCCCGACACCTTGTAGGCGCGGCCGACCTCGGATTTCTGATCGAGCAGCGTGGTGGTGCCGTAGTTGTTCTTGGTGAGGAACTTGCGCGCGGTCTCGGACGATTCCCCCTGATTGACCGCGAAGGTGACGAGTCCTTTGCCCTTCATCTCCGTGCCGAGCTTCTCGACCAGCGGCATCTGTCGCCGGCATGGCCCGCACCAGGTGGCCCAGAAATCGAGCATGACGACCTTGCCGCGAAAGTCCTTCAGGCGATGCTTCCTGCCCTCGAGATCCGAGAGCGTGAAGTCGTTGGCGGGCTGACCGGAAAGATCCGCCGCCGCTTGCCGGCCACCACCGAACTGCTCCACCTGCTTGGCGCCGGCCGGCGGCACGAAGGTGAACACCGAGGCGTCGATCGGTTCGTTGATCGCGATCTTCGTGTAACGGAAGGTCTCCGTTTGCTGGATCGCGGTGCCATCCGGGGCCTTGGTGCTCGACTCCGTCCTCTGCTGCAGGACCAGATCGCGCTCGCGATCGATCCAGAACGTACGGTGAGCGCCCGGGGTTCCCGCGGCCGCGCCGACGGCGGGCTTGTAGGACACCTCCACCACGACGCAGCGGCGCTGCTTGCCTTCGAAAGGCACGGTCTCGTCGGGGAATACCTGGGCGGTCTCGACGTCGGTCGCGAGGCCGCGCAGGTGCTGCACGAGCACCGGCAGCATGCCGCCGTTGTTCAGCGGCTTGTCGAGGTCGATCACGTCGGCGCCGTCCTTGCGCGCGTACTGATTGGTCGACGTCATGTAGATCCAGGTCTGCTTGCCGTCGGAGATCCTGGCGACGCCCGCCTGAGGATGATTCAGCTCATCGTGGAGGCGGTTCCCTTCTCCGACCGCGACCACGAAGCTCGCGTTCGTCGACTGCTGCTTGGTCCCGGCACGGGCGTCGGCCTGGATGTCGCCCTCGATCCAGAAGGACGTGGCGGCGCGATAATTCGAGGCCGCGCGGCGCAACACCTCGATCCCCGGCTGACCCGAAGGGGCCGCTGAGATCAAGACCGCGGCGACGGCAAGCAGCAACAAGCTCGGCTTCCAGCGTTCCATGAGAGAGGCCCTCGCGAGAGGCGTCGATGATAACGCGGCGACCCCCCTGTCCGCGAGCGATCAGGGGCGTCGGGCGGCAGAAATTGCCTCGGCCAGGACATCGAGCCCGCGCTCGATCTCGCCCCCGAGGTTCAGTCGCAACACGCGCCGGCCGTGGCGCGCGAGCACCTGGTAATCGCCTAGGCCCTGAGCCCACAGCAAGGTATGGAACCCGTACGGCTCTCCCGGGATCTCCAGATCCCCTTCCTCGGCGACGAGCTGTAGGAAGATGCCGCGGTTTCCGCCGCCTTTGTGGAGTTGTCCGGTGGAGTGCAGATACCGAGGCCCGAACCCGAGCGTGGTGGCCAGCCCGGTGTGCAGACGAACCAGCTCCCGGAGGCGCGCGAGCCGTTCGAGGCGCTCAGGAGTGGAGTGGAAGTAAGCGAGGATCGCATAGTAGTCGCCTGGCTCCCCGGCGCCGGTCAACGCCGCGGGCCACGAGCCCGGATCGGCCGGATCCGAAAGCCGAGTGCGCAGTGACCGGGCCAGGTCGTCGGGCGCCGCGACCGTGAGTCCGCCCGCCGCGGCAACCGATTCGACCACCGGCAGCGCGCCCTCGCGGGCGAAGTCGTCGAGCACCGACCGGGTCGCCTGCTTGGCTTCCGCAACGTTGGGCTCGTCGAAGGGATCGATCCCGAGCACGGCGCCGGCCACCGCCGTCGCCTTCTCCCAGCGCATGAACTCCGCGCCGAGCTCGACGGCGTCGTGCCGCGACCACGAGATGATCGGATGACCGGCCTGCTGAAGCGCCGCGAGACGTCGCGTCACGTCAGGCGTGGGTGCCGAGGTGATGACGACGAACACGCGATCCTCGCCGTACGCCTCGGGCGGGGCCAGCGCCTCGTCGACCACCGGCACCAGCCCCAAGCCCTGCTTGCCGGTGCTTTCCGCCAGGAGCTGCTCGATCCAGGATCCCAGCGCCTCGAAAGGATGGCCCAGGACCAGCGTCACCTTGTCGCGTCCCATGAGCGCGAGCTCGCCGAGCGTTGCGCCCAGTCGAAGGGCGCCGTTCTGCTCGGCGCCGACGGGCGCGCCGCTCTCGCGAGACTCGGCCAGCGCCGAGTCCAGCAAGGCGTCGAGATCCGCCCCGATCAAGGCCGCGGGCACGAGCCCGAAGGAGGACAGCGCGGAATAGCGACCGCCGATGTCGGGCGGATTCAGGAACACGCGCCGGTAGACACGCTCGCGCGCGAGACGCTCGAGCGGAGTGCCGGCATCGGTGATGGCGACGAACGAGCGTCCGGCGCTCGCGCCGCGCGCTTTCTGGACCCACGAGAAGGCGACCCGCTCGAAGCAGCTCACCTCGACCGTGGCGCCGGACTTGGACGACACCAGGAAGAGCGTGGTCGACGGAGCGCCGCGCGCGAGGACCTCCCGCACGGCGGCGGGCGACGTGCTGTCCAGCACCTCGAGGTCGAGGAAACCCGGCGCCACGCCGAGCGCGCGCCGGAGCACCTCGGGGGCGAGGCTCGAACCGCCCATGCCGAGCAGGACCACGCGCTCGAATCCCTCCGAGCGCACATCGGCCGCGAAGTCCCGGAAGGCGCCGGTCTGCGCCCGCATCGTCGCCGGGACGCCCAGCCAGCCGAGGCGGTTCCGGGCGATCTTCCGATGCTCGGGATCGTCGCTCCACAGGCTCTCGTCCCGACGCTCGAGACGAGCGGCGAAGCCTTCCGCGTCGAGCCGGGCGAGCCTCACTCGCACCGCGCGCTCCTGGTCTGGAGGCAGCGTCAGCTCGACGCGGCTCACGTCACGAGTTCCCGCCGTTTGCTCTCCAGGGATTCGATCAGCGAATCGAAGGACTTCGAGAACGAGGCCACGCCTTCCGGCTCGAGCTGAGCGATCAGCGCTTCGAGCGGGATGCCGAGCTGCGGCAGACGGCTGAAGACCGCCTCGGCTTCATCGAGATCGCGGCTCAGCCGCTCTTCCACCACGCCGTGGTCGTTGAACGCGGCCAGCGTCTGCGGCGGCATGGTGTTGACGGTGTCGCGGCCGATCAGCTCTTCGACGTAGATCACGTCCCGGTACGCCGGATTCTTGGTGCTGGTCGATGCCCATAGCGGGCGCTGAGGATGGGCGCCGCGCTCCGCGAGCGCCTGGAACCGTGGCGAGCGGAGGGTCTGGAGGAAGCGGGCGTAGGCGAGGCGGGCGTTGGCCACCGCCGCCTTCCCCTTCAGTGACAGCAGCTCGTCCTTCTCCGGTCCGTCGGGGCGCGCCGCGACGGATTCGTCGATCGCGTGATCCACCTTGGTGTCCACGCGGGAAACGAAGAACGACGCCACCGAGCGCATCGCTTCCAGCGAAGCGCCGCGAGCCGCCAGAGCCTCGAGCCCCGAGAGCCAGGCTTCCATCACCTGCTGGTAGCGGGCCAGCGAGAAGATCAGCGTCACGTTGATGCAGATGCCTTCGCCGATCAGGGTGGCGATCGCGGGCAGGCCTTCGAGCGTGGCGGGGACCTTGACCATCACGTTGTCCCGCGACACGTTGTGGTGCAGCCGGCGCGCCTCGTCGATCGTGCCCGGCGTGTCGTGGGCGAGATGCGGATTGACCTCGATGCTCACCCGGCCGTCACGTCCGCCGGTGCGCTCCCAGACCGGCCGCAGACGGTCGCATGCGTCCTGGATGTCCTCGATGGCCAGGCTCTCGAACAAGGCCACGCCTTCCAGCCCGCGCCCTGCGCCGGCCTGGATCGCATGGTCGTAATCCTGGCTCTGGGCGATCGAGATCTGGAAGATGGTCGGATTCGATGTCACGCCCACCACACCTTGTCGAACCAGCTGGTCGAACTCTCCCGAGCGCAGCTGGCCGCGGCGGATGTAGTCGAGCCATACGCTCTGGCCCAGATCGAGCAGCTGCTCGGCTCGCGTCTTCTTCATCGTCACCTCCCGGTGCGCATTCTGCCGGCCACGATCTTCTGCGCCAGCATGATGGTTCGGCCTTCGGGGTCGCGAAGGATCGCCACGCGATGGTTCCAGGGCATGTCCATGGGGGGCTGTTGAAACGTCACGCCGCGCGCGACCAGATCTCGGTGCGCGCGATCCACGTCGTCCACCTCGAGGTAGATGGCCGGCTCGCGAGGCGGCCGCCACTGCTCGGGAGGACCCGGCGCCGGGGGCATGAAGCCCAGGCTCGACGAGGCGCCGGTGCGGACAGAGAGGTACTGGTCCTTGGCGTCGAATTCGAAGTCGTGAAAGCCGAGCAGCTCGGTGTAGAACCGCTTCACGTCTTCCATCGAGTGCGAGGTGTAGTCCATGTGCTGGTTGAGGAAGCCGATGGCGCTGGAGCTCTGGCCGTGGCGTGCTCTGGACACGGAGACCGGTCGGCGAGCCGGGGTCGCGGTCCGCTTCGGGCCCGAGCCTGCCTTCGATCGCGTGCTCTTCGGGCGCGCGAGCTTCGATCGCCGGGCTCGGGCCGAGGGCTGCCGGCGCGTCCTTGGCTTGGTGCCAGCGGCCTTTTTCGCGCGTCTCGCCATGGTCCCTCCGTTGGATGGCGTCGATCCGCTACCAAAGATGCGCCGCTCCGGCCAGCGGTTGCAAGTGTCGCGTCACGCTTGCCCGCGCGACTCTCGGCCGCCTACAATCGCGCGCCTTTCGATGTCCCTGAGGGCCTCTGGCCCTGACCCCAGACGGCCGCACAGCACTGGAAAGCAGGCCCATGACCAAGCACAAGACGCTCGAAGCCTGGGTGAACGAGACCGCCATGCTGTGCCAGCCCGACCGTGTCGTGTGGTGCGACGGCTCCGAGCGCGAGTACCAGAGCATGCTGAACCTGCTCGTCCATACCGGAACCGCGCAGTGGCTGGATCCGACCCGGCGTCCCAACAGCATCCTGGTGCGTTCCGATCCCGCCGACGTGGCGCGGGTCGAGGAATTCACCTTCATCTGCTCGAAGAGCCAGGACGACGCCGGTCCCACGAATCACTGGCGCGAGCCGTCCGAGATGAGGCGCACGCTCGCCCAGCTCTTCGAAGGGTCGATGAAGGGGCGCACGATGTACGTGATCCCCTACAGCATGGGCCCGATCGGCTCGCCGATCGCCAAGATCGGCGTCGAGATCAGCGATTCGCCTTACGTCGTGGCGAGCATGCACGTGATGGCGCGGGTGGGCGCCCGCGTGCTCGAATCGCTCGGCGGCGACGGCGAGTTCGTCCGCGGTCTCCACTCGCTCGGGGTCCCGCTCGACGACAAATCGCCCGACGCGCCCTGGCCCTGCAACGCCGAGAACAAGTACATCTGCCACTTTCCGGAGGAGCGGGAGATCTGGTCGTATGGCTCGGGCTATGGCGGCAACGCGCTGCTCGGCAAGAAGTGCCACGCGCTGCGCATCGCCTCGGTTCAGGCCCGGGACGAAGGCTGGCTTGCCGAGCACATGCTGATCCTCGGCCTGACCGATCCGGAGGGCGAAAAGATCTACGTGGCCGCCGCGTTCCCCTCCGCGTGCGGCAAGACCAACCTCGCGATGATGACGCCCACGCTTCCCGGCTGGAAGGTGGAGACGGTGGGCGACGACATCGCCTGGATGAAGTTCGGGACGGATGGGCGCCTCCACGCCATCAACCCCGAGGCCGGCTTCTTCGGCGTTGCTCCCGGCACCAGCCGCAAGACGAATCCGAACGCGCTGGCCACCGCCTCGTCCAACGCGGTCTTCACCAACTGCGCGATCACGCCGGACGGGGACGTGTGGTGGGATGAGATGAGCGACGAGGTTCCGGTCGAGGTGACCGACTGGCTGCGGAGGCGCTGGACCCCTTCCGACCGGCGGAAGTCGGCGCACCCCAACGCGCGCTTCACGGTCCCCGCGCGCCAGTGCCCGGTGATCTCACCGGAGTGGGAGAATCCGGCCGGAGTGCCGATCGCGGCGATCTTGTTCGGAGGGCGGCGAGGCAGCGTGATCCCGTTGGTCAACGAGTCGCGCAATTGGCAGCACGGCGTCTTCCTCGGCTCGATCATGGGGAGCGAGACCACGGCGGCGGCGGCGGGCGCCGTGGGCACGCTGCGGTTCGATCCCTTCGCCATGCTGCCGTTCTGTGGCTACCACATGGGCGACTACTTCGAGCACTGGCTCACGGTCGGTGAGCAGGCCGATGCCGAGAAGCTGCCTCGCATCTTCTACGTCAATTGGTTCCGGAAGGGCGGTGACGGGAAATTCCTGTGGCCGGGTTACGGCGACAACTGCCGCGTGCTCAAGTGGGTGTTCGAGCGCGTGACTGCGGACGCCAAGGCGGTGGAGACGCCGATCGGCAACCTGCCGGCGCCGGGCTCGCTCGATATCTTTGGGCTCGGCATCGGCGAGCGCGAGGTCGCCGAGCTGCTCCGGGTCGACGTGGACGGCTGGCTCGGCGACATCCCGCAGATCAAGAATCACTACGAGCGTTTCGGCTCGAAGCTCCCGAAACAGCTGCACGGCGAGCTGGAGACGCTCGAGCGCCGGCTTCAGACCGCGGCGGTTGCGACCGGACGTTAGAGCCGTGAACCGGGTCTTTCGACTGGTCCTGGGCCTCGCGATCCTCGCGGCGGCGAGCGGGCCGGCTCTGGCCATGCCGCACGACGGTCTCTCGTGGGTCGATCCCGTCATTCTGGTCCAGGACGCGGTCCCCTACGACACGACGGTGACGGATACCGTGGCCGCATCCGCGACGCCGGATCGCCACCGGTCGTTCAAGGACCTCAAACCCGCGAAGGACATGTGGCGTGGCGTGAAGGTGGCCGGCGGAGACGCCATGGCGGTGGTGACCGGACCCTTCCACATGGATGGATCGGACGCGATGTGGACTCTGGCCGCGCTTGGCGCCACGGGGATCGTGTACGCGTACGATCAGGAGATCCTCGATGCCTTCCACCGAAACGATGACGCAGGCGCATACGACGCGTTGGTCGAGCCAGGTCACCATCTCGAGGAGCTCGGGTTGATCGGCACCACCGCGCCGTACTGGGCGACGGGTCTGGCGATCGGTTATCTGATGCGGTGGGACACGGTGACCCAGGTGACGTCCGAGGTTCTCGAGTCCCACCTGATCACCGGGGTCTTGCGCCAGATCATCGAGCAATCCGTGGGGCGCACGCGCCCGACCGATGGGAAGGGGCCCTACAACTTCGAATTCAGGGAAGGCGACTCGTTCCCCTCTGGACACGCTTCGGTGGTGTTCGAAGTGGCGACCGTCGCCTCGTATCACACACGCTCGAACTGGCTGCGGGCTCTCTACTACTCGGTGGCGACCGCCGTCTCGTTGCAGCGGGTAGACTCGAACGAACACTGGCCTTCGGACATCATCGCCGGCGCCTGCATCGGGACGCTGGTCGCTCGCACCATCGTGCGCCGCCACGCCGCGGCTCGCGCGGCGGGAAGGTAGTCGCGGCTACAACAACCGCGCGAACAACGCCAGGTAGTCGCGCGCCTCGCGCGGGTGTAGGAAATTGTCCCGCACGTGCTCGCGCCCGGCGCTGCCCAGGCGCCGCCGCATCTCGGGTGACCTCAAGAGCCGCGTCATCTGATAGGCACAGCCTTCCACCGAGCGGGTGAGGAGCCCGGTGCGCTCGTGCACCACCTGCAGCGGGATTCCGCCGACGGCGCCGGCGACGACGCCGCGCCGCTTCCACAGCGCCTCGGACACGGTGAGCGCGAACCCCTCGCGCAGCGATTTCTGCACCACGACCGTGGAGCGACGCTGCAGAGCGTTGATCACGAGGTGGGCATCGGGCGGCAGCAGCAGCACCGAGACGTCGCGGCGCTTCTCCACCTTGGCGCGGACTTCGGCGAGGACCTCGGCGCCTTCGGGATCGTCGTCGGCGGTGCCGCCGGCCAGGACGAGGTGCGCATCCACCCGCTTGCGCGCGAGCAGGAACGCCTCCACGACGCCGATCGGATCCTTGATGCGATCGAACCGTGACACCTGGGTCACGAGCGGCTTGCGGGAGGGAAGATCGAACGGATCGAGGAGCGCCTGGATCTCGTCAGGGTCGAGCTCGCGGTTCTTGTCGGAGAGCGGGTCGATCGAAGGCGGCGCCAGATAGGCGGGAACCGGAAGCGGCGGGACGAACGTGACGTGCGAGAACACGGCGGCGTCGTACGTGGAGACCCGCGGAGCGACGAAGTCCCACACCGCGGGATCGGCATTCGACAGATCGATGTGGCAGCGCCACACCCAGCGCTGGCCCGCCCGGCGGCGCAACTCGCACAGCGCGGCCGGCTGGGGATCGTGGATCATCACCAGGTCCCCATCCAGCGCCAGCTTTTCGGCGGCCCGGCGATTCACCTCGATGTAGTAGTCGTGGTCTTCGTTGTTGAGCGACGCCGGCCATCCGTGGAGCCCGTTGTGGATGGCCTTCGTGATTCCATAGAAGCGGGAGTCGCCCGGCATCACTTCCCAGCTCGTGGGGATGTCCAGCTCGTTCATCAGCCGCACCAGCCGGTGCAGGATCTCGGCCACGCCGCCGCCGGTGGCCGTGGAGTTCACCATCACCACGCGGTGCCCGCGCAGCTTGCGCGCCAGAGCCTCGAGCACGCGAATGGGTCCGTCGCCCACGACGCTGCGGTAGCCCTCGATGAGCGAAGGGCCTTCCTGGCGGACCGCCACCAGCGTCACGCCGGCGGATCCGTCTTCGTGATGCGGCGCACCAGGCGCGCGACCGTGGCGCGCCCGGCCTCGCGGCGCGTGTCCTCGGGCGCCGTGGCGGCCTCGCTGACGCGTCGTCCGATGCGGCTGCGGCGCCAGCGCTGCAACAGGCGGCGCCGCATGACTTCGATCGGCCGGCCGGAGTTGGCGCCTTCGCGGAGCCAGTCGGCCATCTGCGTCTCGTCGCGCGCCACCAGCCACTGGTCGATCGACACGCCATCCGGAAACCACGGCTGCTCGACCAGGTGGTAGAACCACACGCTGGCGTCGGCGGCCACGAGCGCGTGCACCAACTCGCGAGCAGTGGCCGCGAACACGCCGGTCGACAGCGGCACCGATTCGGCCAGCAGGAACACGAACTCGCTCTCGGACTGGATCGCGTGGCTCAAGCGTCCGGACTCCGGCATTCGGTTCAATACTTCGACCAGCGCCGCCCGAAGGACCTCCGGCGATTCCGCGCGATTCTGCACCGCGAACGAGATGCGCTCGGCGGTCTCCCGGTCCTGGAGCACACCGTTCACCCAGGCGCTGAAATCGTCATGGGCCGGCTCTTCGCTGGCCGGATGGCGGAGCTGATGATGCCGCGCGTGGAAGAACAGGGAGCGCTCAGGCGCCTCCTGGATGCCGGTCCGCAGCTGGTCGAGGTTGCACGCGCGCACCCCCGTGGGACGCACGAGGTGGACGACCGAGCGCAGCTCGTAGCCGGGTGAGGAAGGCGTCATGCGGGGCGTTGCGGGCCCTGCTCTTCCATCGAGCGCAGGTATTCGATCACGAAGTCGCGTGCCAGGTCGCGGCAGCCGAGTCCGAACGCCAGGCCGAGCGCCAGGCCGACCGAGGCCAGCGCGATCAGACCGATCGCCATGATGAACTGCGCGGCGAGCCCGAGCTGCTCCAGCGCGACCAGCACCGCGAAGCCGGTGAGCACCACGGTCACCGCCTGTCCGCGCAGCCGTCCGCCGCGCAGGCCCGCGGTGTCGAAGAAGCGGCGGGTGAGCGCGCCCAGCAGCACGGCCACGAGCACGCCGATGGCGAGCAGGAAACCCGCGGCCACGATGCGCGGCAGCACCTCGCCGAGGCGAACCGTCACGGCCTCGGCCAGACGAAGGCCCATGGTGTCGAGCGCCAGGATCAGCGCCACCGCGATCAGCACCCAATAGATCGCCCATGCGGCGAGCGCCGCCGGTTCCTGCCCCCGCGTTCCGCCGCCGGCGAGTCCGCGCACGCCTTCGTTGAAGCGCAACGCCCTCAGCAGCAGGCGAACCAGGGTCGCGACGATCGCGGCCACCATCCAGCCCACCAGGCCGACCAGCACGGCGAGCAGGAAGGTGAGGATTCCTTCGGTCGCTCCGCTGAACATCGCGTCGAGGCGGAGCATGAGATCGTCCCACGCCCGCGACGCCAGGATGATCATCACCATCTCGTCACCTCCCGTTGGCGGCCATTCTATGCCGGAGGCGCCGTCGTTTCCGAAGGCTCCACCGGCTCGGAGGGTTGGCGGCGGAGCCCAAGGCTCACCGCCGAATCGAGCACCGAGATCGTCCAGTCGAAGATGTTGCGTCGCAGCACGGTTTCACGCAATGCCGCCATCCGGTCGCGGCGGGCCTCGGGGGGCTCGGAGAGCGCCGCGTGGTAGGTGTCGGCGAGTCCATCGCGGTCGAACGGCGTGGCGATCCAGGCGCGCTCCAGCTCGCGCGCCGCGCCGGTGAAGGGCGAAAGGATGAGCGCGCCCTCGAGGTCGGGAGATGCCGCGACATATTCCTTGGCCACCAGGTTCATGCCGTCGTGGAGCGAGGTGACGGCGCACAGATCCGCCACGCGGTAGTAGGGCAGCAATTGATGGAAGTCGAGGTTGGCTTCGATCAGGTGGACCGTCGGTCCACCGTCGCGAGGAAAGCGCTGGTTGATGCGCTTCGTCAAGGCTCGTGTCCGGGTCATCACCTGGCGATACTCGGCCAGCTCGATCCGCGACGGCGTGCCGATCTGGATGAACGCGAAGCGCCCGATCCACTCCGGGTACTTCTCGAACAGGCGCTCGAGTCCTTCGAGGCGCTCGGGGATGCCCTTGGTGTAGTCGAGACGATCCACGCCCAGCCCGATCTTGCAGTCGTGGAGTCCGAGCCGCTCGCGGAGCGACTTCTCGCCTTCGACCGCGGGCCCCGAATCGACCAGCGCGCCGATCTCGTCGGCGTCGACCGCGATCGGGAAGTGGCGCACCCAGGTGCGGCGGCCTCCGCGCTCCACCGCCAGGCGCTCGTGATCGACACGCGCTTCGAGCGTCTCGGCCACGGTGTCCAGGAAGTTGCGGGCGTGCGGCCGGATGTGGAAGCCGACGAGATCGTTGGCCAGCATGCCTTCGAGAATCTCGCGCCCCCAGGGAAGACGCCGGAACACTTCGGCGTTGGGCCACGGGATGTGCCAGAAGAGCGCGGTCTGGAGATCGGGCCTCGCCTCGCGGAGCGATGCGGCCGCCAGCGCCAGATGGTAGTCCTGGATGAACACGAAGGCAGGCTGGTCGCGGATCTCTTCGAGAATGGCGGACGCGAAGCGCGCGTTGACGTCCTGGTATCGCCGCCAGTCGGCGAGATTGAAGCGCGGGCGCACGTAGGCGATGTGGCAGAGCGGCCACAGCGCCGAGTTCGAGAAGCCGGAGTAGTAGCGGGCGTGGTCCTCGCGAGTCAGCCACAGCCGGCGCAGCGCGTAGCGCGGCCGCTCGGGCGGGCAGGGGACGTGGTCGCGATCGTCCACCACGGTCCGGTCGGCATCCCCGCTGCCATGAGCGACCCAGGTGCCTCCGAGGGCCTGCATCACGGCGTCGAGCGCCACCGTCAGTCCGCCCGCGTTGCGCACCGCGCGGATCTCGTCCCCGGCGTACTGGTGCGAATACGGCTCGCGGTTGGACGCCACGACCATGCTGCGCCCCGCCAGATGGGCCTTTGCCCAATTGGCGAGATCGCCTCGTGTGGTCCTCGGCGGTCCATCGCTGCGTTTCTGGGTGCGGACGGCAGCACGGCTCAACGCCGATCGGACGCGGTCCAACTCCATGCGAAGCCTCCGGCGGCGTGGGGAGGATTGGAAGCATGCCCTTCCAGCAAGGGGGATGCAAATGTGAACATTCTCGCAGGCACGCGCTTCTTGCGTGAGGACGCGGTGTTGCGCGACATCGCGTCCGGATGATCCGGACGCCGGGTTGACCCGGCCCGCGATCACTCGCCATGCTGGCTCCGTGCATCCCACGCTAGGAGGCCAGCTCCGCTCGGCCGTGGGTGCATTGCTGCCGAGCGCGCGGGGCCTCGATCTTGCGACGGACTTCGACGGCACGTTGGTGCCCATCGTGGCCCACCCGCGCCAGACCGTGCTCTCGGACCGCATGCGCCAGGCGTTGTCGCGCCTTTCTGAGCTGCCGCGCGTGCGGGTCGCGGTGTTGTCGGGCCGCCGGCTCGACGATCTGGAGCGCCACCTCGCCATCCCGTCTTTGCACGTGGTGGGGCTCTCGGGATTGGAGAGCCGCGATCCGGATGGGCGGCGGCGCCTCCACTTCGATGGGCGCATCGACCTGTCCCTCGTCGACGAGATCGAGGGATGGTGTCGCTTCTATCCAGGCGCCTGGATCGAGGACAAGAGTCCCGCCTACTCGGTGCACTATCGCGCCGTTGCCGCGGCGCCGCGCCACGATTTCCTGGCGGGATTGAATCAGTTGCTCGCCATCCATCATCGAGGGCTGGAGATCACGCAGGGTCTGATGGTGCACGAGCTGCGTCCCGCCGGCTCGCCCGACAAGGCCGCGGCGCTCAGGCGCTGGCTGGGGCGGCGTGATCCCGAACGATTGCTGGTTGGCATGGGTGACGACGCCAATGACCTGCCCGCCCTCGCCCTGGTGCAGGAGCTGGGTGGAATCGCGGTGGCCGTCGGACCGCGCCATCTCGACGCGCCCCATCACCTGGCAGGTCCGCAGGCGACGATGGAGTTCCTCGAGTGGCTCGCGGATCTATGGAGCGTACGCGCCGAGCAGGAGTCGTGGAACGCCATGGAGCGTGGCGACGATCACGATCTCAGCGCCGTGCCCACTCCAGCACCCGATCCGCGACTCGATCCGGCGTCAGTCCGAAGTGCTCCTGAAGCGCCGGATAAGGCGCAGAAGCTCCAAAGCGATCCACGCCGATCGCCAGACCGTCGAGACCGACGAACCGGTACCACCAGCCGGTAGCCCCGGCTTCGAGCGAGACGCGCCGCCGCGCCGGGCCGAGCAGGGACTCGATCGTATCCGCCTTTTCCTCCAGCAGCAGCTGGGGTGCGGGTGCGCTCACGACGCGCGCGCCGACCCCTCCGGCTTCGAGCTTCTTCGCCGCTTCGACCGCCACCCAGACCTCGGAGCCCGTGGCGATCAGCGTGACCGGATCGGGTCGCGACGCGTCGCGCAGCAGATAGGCGCCGCGGCGCACGTCCGCGGATGTGAGCGGACGGGAACGCTCGAGCGCCGGGAGGTTCTGGCGCGTGAGCGCCATCAGCGTGGGTGCGTCGCGGCGCTCGAGCGCCAGCCCCCACGCACCCGCGGTCTCGAGGCCGTCGGCGGGGCGGATCACCAGCAGGTGAGGAATCATGCGCAGCGAGCCCAGGTGCTCGATGGGCTGGTGCGTCGGCCCGTCCTCGCCCAGGAACACGCTGTCGTGCGTGAACACCCAGATCACCTGCTGCTCCATCAGCGCGGAGAGCCGGATCGAGGGGCGGGCGTAGTCGGTGAAGACCAGGAACGACGCTCCATACGGGATGAAGGTGCCGTGCAGGGCCATGCCGTTGGCGATCGCGGCCATGGCGTGCTCGCGCACGCCGAAGTGCAGATTCCGCCCTTCATAGGCGCTCTTCTGGACCGAGGGCGAGCCGGCGATCCGCGTCTTGGTGGAGGGCTCGAGGTCCGCGCTCCCGCCGGCCAGAGCCGGCACCAGCGCCGCCGCCTTCTGCAGCACGGCATTGCCGTGGGCGCGGGTCGCGGCGGGGCCGCTCGGGGCCGTGGCGAGCAGCTGCTCCATGATGTCGCCGGGCACGCGACGCGACAGATGCGCGTCCCAGAGCGCGGCGCGCTCGGGATGGCGCTCCTTCCAGCGCGCGAGCTCCCGGCGCCACGCGTCCGCCTCGGGCGCCACTTCCTCGGCGCGGCGCGCGAACACGGCGCGCACTTCGGGCGGCACCAGGAATGGAGGCGACTCGGGCCATCCGAGCGCGCGCTTGGCCGCCGCGGTTTCCTCGGGGCCGAGCGCCTCGCCGTGCGCCTCGCGCGTGTCCTGCTTGTTGGGCGCGCCGTAACCGATGTGACTGCGGGTGATCACCAGGCTGGGACGCGCGGTGTCGGCGATCGCGGCGTCGATGGCGCGAGCCAGCGCGTCGTGATCGTAGGGATCGGCCTTCGAGACCTGCCAGCCGTAGGCCTCGAAGCGCCGCCCGGCGTCCTCGGAGAACGCCAGCGACGTGTCGCCCTCGATCGTGATGTGGTTGTCGTCGTAAATGTAGACCAGGTTGCCGAGGCCCCAGTGCCCCGCGAGCGACGCCGCCTCGGAAGCGATGCCTTCCATGAGGTCGCCGTCGCTCACGATGCCGAACACCCGGTGCGTGACCGGCGCGAAGTCGTCGCTGTTGAAGCGGGTGGCCATCATCTTCGCGGCCAGCGCCATGCCGACGCCGTTGCCGAAGCCCTGCCCGAGCGGTCCGGTGGTGGTCTCGATCCCCGGGTCCTTGCTCTTTTCCGGATGTCCGGGGGTGCGGCTCCCGAGCTGGCGGAAGCGCATCAGCTCCTCGATCGGCAGGTCGTAGCCGGTGAGATGGAGCATGGCGTAGAGCAGCATGGAGCCGTGGCCCGCCGACAGGACGAAGCGGTCGCGATCCGGCCATTCCGGTTCCTGCGGCTGGTAGCGCAGGTAGCGGGTCCACAGGAGATAGGCGACGTCCGCCATTCCCATCGGCATTCCCGGATGACCGGACTTGGCCTTCTCGACCGCGTCGAGCGCCAGAAAGCGGATGGTGTTGATCGCCAGACGGTCGAGAGCCGTGTCGCGCAGCGCGGCGCTGGTGCCCATGCAGCCTCCATCTCTCTCGAAGGACGCCGATACGGTAGGGGAACGCCGATCCTAAGCGACCGCGCGGGATGGCGCCAGAGCCGGGCCGGTGCGCTAGACTCCGTTCATGAGTTGCTCGATCTCGGCGGATGCTCTGGACGCGATTCGCGAGCACCTGGCGCGCGAGTACCCGCGCGAGGGCTGCGGACTCCTGGTGGGCGAAGGCGGGGGTGACGAGCGCACCATCGAGTACGCCGTGCCGGCGCGAAACGAAGAGCGCGATCCTCATCGCTACGCGATCGCGCCCGAGACATTTCTCGAGGCCGAGAAGGCGGCGCGGCGGAGAGGGCTCGAGGTCGTGGGCTTCTTCCATTCCCACCCCGATCTCGAGGCGCGACCGTCGGAGAGCGACGTGGCCGAAGGCTGGAGCCATTACACCTATCTGATCGTCAGCGTCCGCGCCGGCGAATGCCGGTCGATGACCGCCTGGCGCTTCGATGGCGGGACTTTCGAGCCCGAAACTCTGCATGTTCCGGCCGCGAGGGCATCGCGATGAGCCAGGCGCCACCCCTGCCCGAGCTGAGCCGCGAGGAGCTGCTGCGCTACAGCCGGCACCTGATCCTTCCGGAGGTGGGTCTCGAAGGGCAGCGCAGGCTCAAGGGCTCGTCGGTGCTGATCGTCGGCGCCGGAGGTCTCGGCTCGCCGCTCGCGCTCTATCTCGCCGCCGCGGGCGTGGGAAGGATCGGCCTCGTCGACTTCGACCAGGTGGACGAGACCAATCTGCAGCGCCAGATCCTGCACGGCACTTCCAGCGTGGGACGCTCGAAGCTCGAGTCGGCGCGCGCGCGGCTCGCCGACATGAACCCGCTGATCCGCGTGGACCTCTACGAAGCGCGACTGTCACGCGACAACGCCTTCGAGATCCTCGAGCCCTATCAAATCGTGGTCGACGGCACCGACAACTTTCCGACCCGTTATCTGGTGAACGACGCCTGCGCGTTGCTCGCCAAGCCCAACGTCCACGGCAGCATCTTCCGCTTCGAGGGTCAGGTGAGCGTGTTCGACGCCACCCGCGGGCCGTGCTACCGCTGCCTCTATCCCGAGCCGCCGCCGCCGGGGCTCGTCCCCTCCTGCGCCGAGGGCGGCGTGCTGGGCGTGCTGCCCGGCGTCATCGGCGTGCTGCAGGGCATCGAGACGCTCAAGCTCCTGCTCGGGATCGGCGAGCCGCTGATCGGACGACTGCTGATCTTCGAAGCCCTCGGCATGAGCTTCCGTGAGCTCAAGCTGCGCAAGGATCCCGCCTGCCCGCTGTGCGGCGAGCGCCCGACCATCCGCGAGCTGATCGACTACGAGCAGTTCTGCGGCATCACGCCGTCTCCGGATGCGGAGGACGAGCGCTGGGAGATCGGGCCGCAGGAGCTTTCGGATGCGCGCCGGCGCGGGGATCTGGTCCTGCTCGACGTGCGCGAGCCTCAGGAGCACGCGATCGCGCACATCGAAGGCGCTCGGCTGATGCCGCTCGGCGCCCTGCCGGCGCGCATCTCCGAGCTGGACTCGAGCCAGCCGATCGTCGTGTTCTGTCATCACGGGGTGCGCAGCAGGATGGCGCTCGACTTCATGCGGCGCGCCGGATTCGCCAAGATCCAGCACCTGCGCGGGGGCATCGACGCCTGGTCACGCGACGTCGATCCCACCGTGCCTCGTTATTGACCTTTCGATGGAGGATAGACCGATGCGCCGCTCGATCAGGCGATGGTGGTGGGTGCTGGGAATCGCGCTGCTCGCCGGCTGCGCCAAGAATCCCGTTACCGGCAAGAGCGAGCTGTCGCTGGTCAGCGGGGCTCAGGAAGCGCAGATGGGGAAGGAGGGCTACAACGCCGTCATCCAGGAGTACGGGATCTACGAGGACCCCAAGCTCCAGGCCTACGTCGACAGCATCGGGCAGAGCCTCGCGCGCGTCTCGCACACGCCCCAAGGCCCATGGAAGTTCACGCTGCTCGACGATCCGACGGTGAACGCCTTCGCCATGCCCGGCGGTTACGTGTACATGACGCGCGGGATGATGTCGCATCTGAACTCGGAGGCGCAGCTCGCCGGAGTGATGGGCCACGAGATCGGCCACGTCACCGCGCGGCACTCGGCGCAACGCATCACGCAGCAGCAGCTCGCCGGCATCGGGCTCGGCGTCGCCGGGATCTTCTCGACGGGATTCCGGCGCTACAGCGAAGTGGCCACGCAGGCGCTCGGCCTGATGTTCCTCAAGTACGGGCGCGATGACGAGAACCAGTCCGACGAGCTGGGCGTGCAGTACTCCACCGCCGCGGGCTGGGATCCACGCGACATTCCCGCCACCTACGCGATGCTCAAGCGCGTCTCCGACCAGGCCGGCCAGCGGCTGCCGTCGTTCCTCTCGACCCATCCCGACCCGGGCAGCCGTGAAGAGCGGACGCGGGCGCTGGCGGAGAAGGCGGCGGCGGGCAAGACGGGGCTTATCGTGCGCGAGCGCGCGTACCTGCAACGGCTGGATGGCATGATCTACGGCCGCGACCCGCAGCAGGGCTACTTCGAAGGCACGCATTACTACCATCCGAAGCTGGCGTTCCAGATCACCTTCCCGGAGGGCTGGAAGACGCAGGACTCGCGCAGCTTCGTGATGGGGGCGTCGCAGGACCAGAAGGCCGTCATGCAGCTCACGCTCGCCCCCAAGAGCGACCTTTCGCCGGCGGCGTACATCGACGCGCTCCGGAAGGACAACCGCATCGCCGATTCCCAAGGCGCCAACGAGACGATCGGCGGCTACCAGGCGTGGGTGGGAAGAGTCGCGGTCCAGAACCAGCAGGGCCAGCAGGCCACGCTGGTCGCGGTCCTGATTCGCACTTCGCCCGAGCTGATGTATCAGATCCTCGGGCAGCCCGGCAGCGAGGCGGGCGAGCAGCAGATCCTCAGAGCCGCTCGCTCGTTCGGCAGGCTGACCGATCCCGCGCGGCTCTCGGTCAAGCCGGACCGCTTGCGCGTTGTTCCGGTGACGAGATCCGGCGATTTCATGTCGGTGGTGCAAGCCCAGGGTCCGCAGGCCATCGGCATCGAGCAGACCGCGATCATGAACAACAAGTTCAACGACCAGCAGGTGAACGCAGGCGAGCTGATCAAGATCGTCGCCCGCGGTCGCTAGCCTACGAGGGATGCGGGAGTAGGCCTACTCGAACGTCAGCAGCCAAATGTCGCTTTCGTTGATCTGACGAACGACGATCAGCGTGCGTCCATCCGCGGAGAGCCGCAGGTCCCCCGGACCGGGGATTCCGGGAATTTCCCGCGAGGTTTTGGTCACGACGTCCCAAAGCACTGCGGAATTGCGATTGACGTCCCATCCGATGATCCTGTGGCTGTCGGGCAGCCATGACCAGGTCTGGATTGACGTCGGTTGCGCCGACAGCGCTTCCGCGTGCCGCGTCGCGAGCGTGAAAATCGCCGGACAGCGGCCCTGGGGGAGCACGAGGTCGCCCATGATTCGAGTTCCGTCCGGCGACCATGCGAGTGGAGTGAAGCCGTCATAGACCGAATCGATGACGGCTGGAGTTGGGAGCTTGCCTGCAGTGAACCAGTCGTCACGGACCTGAGCGATGCCCAATTCAAGACCACCGCTCCCCGATTGCGCCACTGCGAGGCGAGAACCGTCCTTCGTCATGTCCACCTCGATGGTTTCGTAGCGGGAGTCGCCCGCGATCTTCCTCAGCTCGGTCCCATCGGATCGCACCAGCCAGGTTGCGTACTTCCCGTCACGGTTCGAATAGAACATGATCCAGCCGGTGCCACGCACCCATGACGGCCCACGGTTCCGGAATCCGTCGTCGGTCAGACGCCGTCGTTCCGTTCCATCCCGGCGCATGATGGTGATGTTCTCGCCCGGAGAGCCCGTCCGGTAGGCGATCCAGGATCCGTCGTCGGATAGGTCCGCCTGGACGATGGGTGTGGACGTTCCGAACACTTGCACGGGCTGCGAAGTGGGCTTCCCGATGATCGGATCGAAGCCTCCCTGCAGGACTTCGGACCTGGCGTCATTCACCATGATTGCGAGGCGCTTGCCATCGGCAGAAAAGCTTCCCCTCATCACCCGCGCCACGCCCGCGGTCACGGGCTCGGGGGCGCCGCGCACCGTTCCACCCGCTTCATCGATCGCGACTCGCCACAGATCGGGAATGCCGCTGCGATCGCTGATGAAATAGATCGACCGCCCGTCCGGCGCCCAGAACGGACCCCAGTCCGCCGCGAGATCCCGGGTGACGGGCTTCAAGTCGCCCCCATCGGGACGGATGGTCTTGAGATCTCGTTGGCCCGCCTCCGCCGACCAGAACGCAATGCGATGCCCGGATGGCGACCACGCAGGATCCACCGCGTCGCCCGTATAGATCCGCTTCTTCTCTCCGCTCGCCACGTCCACGACCCACAGGTTCGCCGTCGCACCCCGTCCATAAGGACTGACGACCCGCTCCGTGCTGTAGACGATCTTGCGTCCGTCCGGGGACCAGCTTGGATGGGAGCCTTCGCTCGTCAGCTTGCGTGGCGACTCGCCGGTGGCTCCCATGACGAATACACCGCCGCCTTCGCGCGTCGAGCTGAACGCAATCCGCTCCCCATCGGGCGAGTACACAGGATCGTAGTCGGCGTGCCGAGAGTTCGCGGTCAGGTTGATGGGGTTCTCTCCGCCGACGCGCAGCAGATAGATGTCCTCGTCGGCGCCGGAACGTGAGACGAAGAGGAGCATCTTCCCATCCGGCGAGAGCTGCGGACTGACTTCCTGTCCGTGATAGTCCGTGAGCTTGTTCACCGAGACCACGTGCGGGCCGGACCGCGCTCCAGACGAGGCCCCACGACCCCCCGGAAGCAGCCTCTCGCCGATGAACAGGCCCGCGGCCAGCGCCACGAGCGCCGTGGTGGGGAGGATCCAGGCGGCATGACGCACGACACGTGGCGAACTGGAGGCCGCGTTCGCCAACGAGCTGGATTGCGCGATCCACTGCAGCTCGCGACGCAGATCCCCCGCGCTCTGCCAACGGTCGTCGGGATCCTTCGCCAGGCACTGCTGCACCACGCGGTCGAGTGCGGGCGGCGTCATCGGGACGCGCTCGGAAATGCGCGGCGGGTCGGTGTTCATGATCGAGGCAATCAACGAAGCCTGACTCTTGCCCTCGAACGCGCGCTGGCCGGTCGCCATCTCGTAGAGCACGCAGCCCAGCGCCCAGAGATCGCTGCGTGCGTCGGCTTCGTTCCCCTCGAGCTGTTCGGGAGCCAAGTACTGAAAGGTGCCGACGATCGTGCCTTCGGCCGTCAATGGAGAGGCGAGGTGGGGCGATTGGCTGAGCGCGAGGGTCGCAACGGTGACGGACACCGGATGCACGACTCCATCGAGAGCGCTGCGCGCGAGGCCGAAATCCATGAGCTTGGCGCCCGTCTTCGTCAGCATGATGTTGCCCGGCTTGAGGTCGCGGTGCGTCACCCCGGCGCGATGCGCGAGCTCGAGGGCATCCGCGACCTGGGCGCCGATCCGCAGCACGTCAGCGGTCGGAAGCCGGCCACGCGTCAGTCGGTCGGCCAGGGTCTCGCCGTCCACCAGCTCCATCACCAGATAATCGGTATCGCCCTCGCGTCCGACGTCGTGGAGTGTGCAGATGTGCGGATGGTTGAAGCTCGAGACGGTACGTGCCTCGCGCTCGAAGCGCGCGCGTACCCCGGCGTTCGCGCTGAGCTGCTGGGGCAGAACCTTGACGGCGACATCGCGACCTAGCCGCGTGTCACGCGCCCGATAGACTTCGCCCATGCCGCCGGATCCGAGCGGGGCGAAGATCTCGTACGGGCCGAGCCTTGTCCCGGGGGAAAGACGCACCGGTGGAATGTATCCGAACCGAGGCCGGATGACCGCCCGTTCCAATCGATACAAAGCCCTCGGCGGCGCCTCCCGACCTCGGATAGTCGCTTGGCCCACGCTCGCTTCAGGCCACTTTGTTCGAAGTTTCACAAGACGGTTGACAGCGTCTAGACAGCGTCGTAGGTTCCCGCGGTCCCGACCATGACTCGCGCCCTCGCGGTGGTCCTCGTCGCTGTCACGCTCGCTGCCGCGACCGTGGCGCTCTCGCAATCCACGCTCATCCCCGTTGGGGGCGGCAAGGGCCCGCAGCAACCCATCGCCTTCAGTCACAAGATCCACGCCGGCAACCTGCAGATGGACTGTCTGTACTGCCACTACGGCGCGGACAAGTCACCGATCGCCAACATTCCTCCGGTTGGCGTGTGCATGGGCTGCCACAAGCTGGCGATGACCGATCGACCCGAGATCAAGAAGCTGACCGGCTATTGGGAGCGCGGTGAGACGCCGCTCTGGGCCGAGGTGTATTCGCTCCCCGATCACGTGAAGTTCAACCACAAGCGCCACGTGAAGGCCGGGGTTCAATGCGCGGATTGCCACGGCAAGGTCGAGACCATGGACGTCCTCTACCAGTACCCGTCGCTCAAGATGGGATGGTGCATCACCTGCCATCGCCAGAAGGTGAACGACCCCAAGTTCCCGGCCACGCTCGACTGCGTGGCTTGCCACCACTAGAGGAGCGCATGTCCGAGTCGGTGGTCTTCCAGCGGCGCGACTTCCTGAAGATGCTCGGCCTCGGCGTGGCGGGCGCGGCCACGGGCTGCGGCACGCGGCCGGCGGATCGCCTGATCCCGTACCTGGTGGCGCCCAACGACGTGCTGCCCGGCGTGCCGTACTGGTACGCGACGACGTGCCGTGAGTGCAGCGCCGGTTGCGGTGTGCTGGCCAAGCAACGCGAAGGCCGCGTCATCAAGCTGGAGGGCAATCCGAACCATCCGGTGAATCGCGGCGGGTTGTGCGCGCGCGGTCATGCGGCGCTGCAGGCGCTCTACGACCCCGACCGCCTCAAGAGCCCGATGGTGAAGGAAGGCTCGGGCTGGAAGGCGATCACGTGGGCCGAGGCGATGACGCTGGCGGGCGGAAAGCTCACGGCGGCGCGAGGACGGGGCGCGCTCGTCACCGGCAACATCACCGGCTCGCTCCACAAGCTGTCGTCCGAATGGGCGACCGCGGTCGGCGCCTCGCATCTGGTCTACGAGCCGTTCGCGCACGAGAGCCTGCGCGAAGCCAATCGCCG
Organism: Candidatus Eisenbacteria bacterium; assembly: GCA_035712145.1. Taxonomy (NCBI): domain Bacteria; phylum Candidatus Eiseniibacteriota; species Candidatus Eiseniibacteriota bacterium. The sequence continues at coordinate 52,586 of DASTBI010000247.1, forward strand.
CACCTTCGGCGTGGCGTCCGTGCCGCAGACCGATTTCTCGCGCGCGCGTTTCGTGCTGTCGCTGGGCGCCGACTTCCTCGAGACATGGGGCGCGCCGGTCAGCCAGATGCGTGGCTTCACGCAGAAGCGCTCCGAGGACCGCACCGCGTCGTTCGTGGCCGTCGAGCCGCGGCTCTCGATGACCGCGGCCAACGCCGACGAGTGGGTGGCGATCCGGCCCGGCACCGAGATGGCGTTCGCGCTCGGCCTCGCGCGCCTGATCCTCTCCGAAGGGCTGGCGACGGCGGCCGGCGCGGGCGGACTGCTCGAGCTGGTCTCCGCCTACACGCCCGAGGCCGTCGAGCAGCAGACCGACGTGCCGGTGGACACGCTGCGCCGCATCGCGCGCGCCTTCGGCACGCGGCGCCCGAGTCTCGCGGTCGCCGGCGGCATCGCCGCGCAGAGCGAGCAATCGGTGGCGCTCCTTGCCGCGGTCAATCTGCTCAATCATCTGGTCGGCAACGTGGGCGAGACGGTGCGCTTCGACCGCGCGCTCAACTACGACGCGGTTGGCTCCTTCGCCGACGTCCAGCGCCTGATCGGCGCGATGGGCGAGGGCCAGGTCGGCGCGCTGGTCGTGCACGGCGCCAATCCGGTGTACGCGGTGCCCGCCTGGGCGGGATTCGCCGCCGCGATGGACAAGGTGCCGTTCAAGGTTGCGCTCGCGACCGCGCTCGACGAGACCGCCGAGCGCTGCGATCTCGTGCTGCCGGTGTCGCACTCGCTGGAGACCTTCGGCGACGCGCAGACCACGCCGGGTGTCTACTCGCTCACCCAGCCGGCGATGCGGCCTCTGCCGATGTTCGACAGCCGTCCCGCGGGCGATGCGCTGATCGGTCTGGCGCAGGCCGCAGGTGCGATGTCGTTCCCCGCGAACTGGAAGGACTACCTGCTCGCCGAGTGGCGCACGCTCCACGGACGTTTCGGCGCCGGGCGTGACTGGGACACCTTCTGGGCCGATTCGCTGAAGGCGGGCGGCGTGTTCCAGGAGACGCCGGTGACGTCGACCGACGCGCGCTGGAGCGGAGCCCCGGTGTTCGCCGCGGCGGAGCTCAAGGGGAACGGAGACTACGCGCTCGTCGTCTATCCGACGATCGCCTTGCACGACGGACGCGGCGCCAACAAGACCTGGCTCCAGGAGCTGCCCGACCAGGCCACCAAGGTGGTTTGGGGCTCGTGGGCCGAGATCCATCCGGAGACGGCCGCCAAGCTCGGCGTCCAGATGGGCGACCCGGTGCGGGTCGAGACCGACGCCGGCTCGGTCGAGGTGCCGGCCTTCGTCTATCCCGGCATTCGCAAGGACACGGTCGCCATTCCGCTCGGCCAAGGCCACACGGCGTATGGGCGTTTCGCCACCGGCCGCGGCGTCAACGCTCTGGCGCTGCTGCCGCCGGCGCAGGACCAGGCCTCCGGCGCCGTCGCCTACCTGAGCGCGCGGGCGCGGCTCTCGAAGGGGACCAAGGCGGAATTCCTGGCCCGCACGCAGCGGAACTTCGACCAGCACGACCGGCGGATCGCGCAGATCATTCCGGTCTCGGCGCTGCTCGCGGCTTCGGCCGCCACGCAGGCCCCGCCAGCGCAGGAGCACGGGACGCCGGGGCACGGCGCCGGCCCTGCCGGAGGCCAGGAGACCCACGCGCAGGCGCATGGGGCCGCGGAGAAGGGCCATTCGATGATGCACCGGCCCGAGCAGACGAAGCCCGGCAAGCACACCGAGCCCCGGGCGCATGCGCCCAACGAGAAGATCCCGGCGCATTCGATCAGCGCCTTCCAGAGCCACGAGGTCGTGCGAAGCCCGCGCCGCATTCCGGTGTCGGAGGGCATGTACGGGAACGCCAAGCATCGCTGGGCCATGGCCATCGATCTCGATCGCTGCACCGGCTGCTCGGCCTGCGTGGTGGCCTGCAACGCGGAGAACAACATTCCGGCGGTCGGGCCGAAGATGATCCAGCGCGGCCGTGAGATGCACTGGCTGCGGATCGAGCGCTTCGACGGCGAAGAGGGCAAGGCGCGCACCGCCCACGGGCCCGACGTGCGGTTCGTGCCGATGCTGTGCCAGCACTGCACCGACGCGCCCTGCGAGATCGTGTGCCCGGTCTACGCCACCTATCACAATCCCGAAGGGCTCAACGCGCAGGTCTACAACCGCTGCGTGGGCACGCGGTACTGCTCGAACAACTGCCCCTACAAGGTGCGCGCGTTCAACTTCTTCGACTACGGCGCGCCCGAAAAGGAGACGTTCGCGTTCCACGAGCCGCTCAACTGGCAGCTGAACCCGGACGTCACGGTGCGCTCGAAGGGCGTCATGGAGAAGTGCACCTTCTGCGTGCAGCGCATCCTCGAAGGGAAAGGCAACGCCAAGGACGAGGAGCGGCCGTTGCGGGACGGCGAGATCAAGACCGCCTGCCAGCAGAGCTGCCCGACCGAAGCCATCGTCTTCGGCGACCTGATGGACCCCAACGCTCGCGTCACGCAGCTCTCGAAGAACGACGAACGGCGCTACTGGGTGCTCGAGGAGCTCAACACCAAGCCCGGCATCACGTACCTGAAGAAGATCGAGCGCGAATCGGCCTAGGAGAAGTGCTTTGTCCGAAGAGCTGACCTACGAAGCGGTCGCGACGAAAGAGGACCTGGCATCGCCCGAGCACGTTCCGGGGACGATCACCCAGAAGAGCCTCAACGACGACCTGCTCAAGCTGATCAGCATTCCCGGCCCGGTGTGGTGGGGATTGTTCCTGCTCGACCTGGCCATCCTGGCGATCGGCGCCATCGCGGAGCGGAACCAGATCGCGATCGGCATCGGCGTGGCCGGCCACACCCGGCCCGTCATGTGGGCCTCGTACGTCACCAACTTCGTCTTCTGGGTCGGCATCGCCCATTGCGGCACGCTGGTCTCGGCCATCCTCTTCCTGTTCCGCTCGCACTTCCGCCGCGCCGTGTACCGCGTGGCCGAGGCGATGACGGTGTTCGGAGTCATGACCGCCGGACTCTTCCCGATTCTCCACCTCGGGCGTCCGTGGTTCCCGTACTGGCTCTTCCCATATCCGACGCAGCGGCAGATCTGGCCCAACTTCCGCTCGCCGCTCGAGTGGGACGTCTTCGCGGTCACGACCTATCTGACGGTGTCGTCCATCTTCTTCATCGTCGGGATCATGCCCGACGCCGCGGCGGCGCGCGACCGCGCCAAGAATCCGTACATGAAGCTGCTGCTCACCATCTTCTCGTTCGGGTGGACAGGCTCGAACAACCAGTGGAAGCACTTCTACAGCGCCTATCTCTACTTCGCCGCCTTTGCCACCCCGCTCGTGCTCTCGGTGCACTCGGTCGTGTCATGGGACTTCGCGATGGCGCAGATCCCCGGCTGGCACAGCACGATCTTTGCGCCTTACTTCGTGGCCGGCGCGATCTTCTCGGGCGTCGCGCTGGTGATCAATCTGCTGATCCCGATCCGCTGGGGCTTCAAGCTCGAGCACATCGTCACCGACGACCACATCGAGAAGCTGGCGAAGCTCGTGCTGCTGACCTCCACGATCGTCGGCTACTCCTACCTGGTCGAATTCTTCTGCGCCTGGTACGGCCCGAGCCGCTTCGAGCGCGAGATGTTCTACAACCGCTTCTTCGGCCACTTCGCCTGGGCGGGGTGGATCATGTTCACCTGCAACGTGCTGATCCCGCTGCTGCTCTGGTTCAAGCGCGTGCGCCGCAGCATGCCGGTGCTGTTCGTGATCATGCTGTTCGTGAACGTGGGCATGTGGTTCGAGCGTTTCGTGATCATCGTCGGCTCGCTCGCCCATCCCTTCAACCCGAGCGGCTGGGACGTGAACTACCGGATGTCCTGGAGCGAGGCCGCGATCCTCGCCGGATCGTTCGCGTGGTTCGGCATGTTCTTCCTGATCTTCGTGCGGATCCTGCCGGCCTTCTCGGTGGCGGAGATCAAGGAGACGCTGGCGGCGCCGATGCGAGGGAGGAACGCGCGATGATCAAGGCCGTCGGCCGGATGATCGACAAGATCCTCACCGGACCTCCGCAGCGCTACCAGGGCGTGATGGGCATCTTCTACTACGTCGACGACGCCACGCAGGCGGTGAGCGCGCTGCGCGGCATGGGCCACAAGAACCTCAGCGTGTTCTCGCCGGTTCCCCATCACACGATCGAGCACGCGCTCGAGCAGGGGCCCTCGCTGGTGCGGTGGGTGACCGCGACCGGCGCCGTTCTCGGGATCACCGGCGGCTTCGCGCTCTGTATCTACTCGGTCTACTCGTATCCGCTCGTGGTGGGAGGGAAGGAACTGGTGTCGCTGCCGCCCTTCGTGGTGATCGGCTACGAGTCCATGATCCTGCTCGGCTCGCTCGCCAATCTGCTCGGCATGCTCGCCCTGGGGCGGCTGCCGGCGCTCAAGAACAAGGCGCCCTACGACCCGCGCTTCACCGAGGACAAGATCGGCATCTGGGTGCCGTGCTCGGGCGAGACCGCGACCCGTGTGCAGGAGACGCTCCGCGGCCATGGCGCCGAAGAGGTGAAGGTCCATGCCTAAGCTCGGAGCGATCTTCATGGTGCTGCTGGCCGGATCGACCTGGGCGGGGGCATCCATGCAGCGCGGCTGCCAGGACGTGAAGACCTCGCTCACGAACCTCATGTATCCCTCGCATCGCGACATGCGCCGCACGGTGGCGTTGACGCCCCAGAAAGGCGTCCTGTTCACGCCGGACAGCCTGAGCGTTCCCATCACCGGCGTGGAGCGCGAGCCGGACATGGCGCTGCTGATGTCGAACCGCGACGCCGTGGTCGGGCGCTTCGTCGACAACACCGCGACCGACGACTCCTCGCTGGCGCGCGGGGCGCGCACCTACCAGCGCCTGTGCCAGCCCTGTCACGGCGCCAAGTTCCAGGGCGATGGCCCGGTGGCCGCCAAGTTCATGCCGCCCCCGGATCTGATGGGAGCCACGACACGCGGGCGCAGCGACGGCTTCATCTACTCGTATATCCGCTACGGCGGCGCGATCATGCCGAGGTACGGGCAGGCGCTGAGCCCGGCGGCGACCTGGGACGTCATCCACTTCCTCCGCCAGCAGCAGAAGGCGAGCCCTCGATGACGGCGCACGCCGCCACGCCCCAGGGTCATCCGGACGCGATCCTCAAGGACATCGCCGGCAAGCTTCCGGTGCGTCCCAACGCGCGGAAGCGGATGATCTGGATGGTGTGCATGGGCATCGGGCTCATCGCGCTCATCTACCTGCTCGTGTCCGAGCCCAAGCGCGCGTGGGGCGCGTACGCGATCAACACCCTCTACTGGCTCGGCATCACCAACGGCGCGATGGTGCTGGCCTGCGCCATCCGGCTCGCCAATGGCCGTTGGGCCGGCCCGGTGATGCGCATCGCCGAGTCGATGTCGGCCTTTTACCCGTTCGGCATCGGTCTGTTCCTCATCCTGCTCTTCGTCGGCAGCCGTGCCTACCTGCCCTGGCTCACGCACGTGGAGCCTCGCCAGGCGGCGTACCTCAACTATCCGTTCCTCATCGCGCGCACGCTGATCGGCCTGGGAATCCTGTGGTGGCTCGGCCGCGATGTCGCCAGGATCTCGCTGCGGAGCGACGCGCAGCTGCTCAAGAACCACGTGGCGCCCGAGCTCAAGCCTCAGTACGAGAAGCTGGCGGAAGGCTGGCGCGGAGAACAGCAGGAGATCGACTGGCAGCGGAGCCGGCTTTCGAAGCGCGCGCCGCAGATGGTGCTGGCCTTCGCCGTGTTCTCCACGCTGTTCGCCTGGGACTGGGTGATGTCGTTGACGCCCGACTGGGTGAGCACGCTGTTCGGCTGGTGGTTCTTCATGGGCGCCTTCCTGTCGGGCATCGCGATGACCGCGTTCCTGTCCACTCAGCTCAGGAGCAAGTACCGGCTCGAGGCCTACATCACGCCCCATCACTTCTGGGACGTGGGCAAGCTGGTCTTCGGCTTCAGCATCTTCTGGGTCTACCAGTTCTGGTCCCAGTACCTGCCGATCTGGTACGCCAACATGCCCGAAGAGACGTGGTGGGTGTTCCTGCGCTTCGAGGAGCCGTGGCGCGCGCTCGGCTTCACGATCTTCGGCTTCGTGTTCCTCTTGCCCTTCCTCGGCCTGATGAACATGGCCACCAAGAAGAGCCCGTTCTGGCTCGCACTGTTCTCGCTGATCGTGCTCACCGGGATGTGGATGGAGCGGCACATCCTCGTGATGCCGTCGCTCGAGCCCGGGCGCGTGTGGGTGGGCCTGCCCGAGATCGGCGTGACGATCGGCTTCATGGG
>DASTBI010000248.1 GCA_035712145.1 Candidatus Eisenbacteria bacterium
GGCGATGCGCGATTCACAGCAGCCTGTACAGGTAGAGCGACGGGATCGCTGGACCGAAGCCGGCCTTCCTGTAGGCGCGTCGTGCAGGGGCGTGGCTCGGATCGCCCTCTCGATCCGCCAGCGTCGCCTGCTGTCACCTTCACCATGTCGGAATGGGCAGTCCGAGGATGTGCAGGATGGTGGATTCGACCTCGCGAAGGTCTTCCTCAAGGAGTGTGCGAGCATCTTGCTCTGAAAGACTGTAGGTCTCGTCATAGCGAGCCTTGTACCCTCCCTAGTGGCTCGTCAGTCGTGAAACGCGGGGTAGAGATGGTCGAGTTTGATGCGGGCGTCGTCGGTGGTGAAGCGCCAGTCGATGGTGCGGATGGCGGCGTTGCGCTCGGTCACCCAGGCCGCGACCTCCTGTTCGAGGGTGTCGCGGTCCGGCAGGCGGCGGTCGAGGCATTGGCCAGCCAGGATACCCAGTTCGATCTCGGCCATGTTCAGCCAACTGCCGTGCTTCGGGGTGTAGTGCAGCTCGAGCTTGTCGGCGAGGCGTTTGGCTTCGGCCGGCGGGAACGCCTCGTACAAGGAGGCCGGGGTGTGGGTGTTGAGGTTGTCCTGGACCAGGACGATCTTCTCGGCGTCAGGATAGTGGACATCGACCAGCTCCTTGATGCACTGGGCCCAGTCGATGCGGGTGCGGCGGTCGCTGACCATGACTTCGCGCCAGCCTCGGAGCGGCTCGCAGACCATGAAGAGATTGACGACGCCCCGCCGCTCGTACTCGTAGTCTTCCTTGGCGACGACACCGGGGGCCATCGGCTGCGGCGGCGTGACATCGGCGAGCAGTTGGCGGCTGGTCTCATCCAGGCAGACCTGGGGACGCTTGGGATCGTACGGCCGGGTGTAGACGTCGAGCACGTCCTCCATCCGGTAGACGAACTCGGGATTCGCCTCGGGCGGGATGCACCAGCGCTCGATCAGCCAGGGTTTGAGAACGTTTGCTTTAAGGTCTGCCGGACCGTCTCGTACGAGACGGTCTCGACGACCTCCATCTCCACCAGGGTGTTCGCCAGCAGCCGCAACGTCCAGCGCTTCTGCCCGCTCGGCGGCTCACTACAGGCGACCGCCACCAGACGTGCCTCCTGCTCGCCGTCCAGCCTTCGCCGATACACCCGATCCGGGGCCTTGCGGTACAGCGCCGCCTCCAGGCCCTCGGTCACATACAGCTTCCGGACGCGGGCTACCGTGGTGGGATCGACTTCCAGCGCGGTACTGATCGCGCCATCCGTCCATTCCGGGCCGGCCTCGCCTCGGTTCGCCTTCAGGAGGATCCGGGCGTGCGTCTGCGCCCGGGCTGGCGCCGCGCCCCGCCCAATCATCGTCAGGAGCGACGCCCGCTCCTCTTCTGGCAGCCGAACAACGTACTGTTTTCGCATCGCGGGCCTCCCTCCTCGGCGCGTCACGCACGCCAGGAGGATACCCCCAAGAGGCCCATTACGTAAATCAGCACTGACGAGCCACTAGGGGCAATACCAGTAAGTTAGCGTGATACACGGTAGCCTTTTTCGGTCAAGTTGATCGGGAGGGCTGCCGATGACGCTGCGTGGGTGGTCGTGGGAAGCGGCGATCGGGCCGGCTGGGCTGGGGGATCGGCCGCTGCTGGAGGCGCTGGAGGCGGCGATCCCCGACGAGGCGGTCGAGGCGGCGATCGAAGTGACGGGGACCCGTGAGCGTCGGCGTCGGCGTCTGCCAACGCACCTGGTGGTGACGCTGGTGGTGGCGATGGGGCTGTGGGCGTCGGAGTCGATGCGCCACGTCCTGGCCGAAGTCGTCGCCGGCTGGCGGGAGGGAAGTGAGCACGAGCCGGCCGGCTGGCACCTGCCAAGCACCGCCGCGATCGTGCAAGCCCGGCAGCGGGCCGGAGCGCGGCTGCTGCGGGAGTTGTTCCAGGCGGTGGCCCGGCCGATCGCCACCCTCCGGACCCCGGCGGCGTTCCTGGGTGGGTTGCGCTTGATGGCGATCGACGGCACCACGATCGACGTGACCGACACCCCGGAGAACGACCAAGCTTTCGGACGCCCGTCGACCGGCCGTGGGGCCGGCGCGTTCCCCCAGATCCGGGTGCTGGCCCTGATCGAAACCGGCACCCACGTCATCTGTGACGCGGTGATCCGACCGTTCCACACCGGCGAGGTGCCAACCGCCCTGCGGCTGCTGCGCTCGGTCGGACCCGGCATGCTGCTGTTGTGGGATCGGGGCTTCCACTCGTATGAGATGGTCCGAGCCACGCGCGCACAGCAGGCGCAGTTCCTGGGGCGAACCAAGAAGAACATCGTGCTCCGCCCGACCGAGATCCTCACCGACGGCTCGTTCCTGGCCCAGATCTATCCCTCGCCCGAGGCGCGCCGTCGTAACGAGCAGGGGATCGAACTGCGGGTGATCGAATACGCCCTCGACACGCCGGCTGGACCCGGTCAGGAGCAGTATCGGTTGATCACGTCGCTGCTGGATGCGCGGGCCTTCCCCGCCGAGCAGTTGGCCGCGACCTACCATGAGCGGTGGGAAATCGAGACCGCGCTGGATGAGGTCAAGGTCCATCAGTGGGCGCATCCCCGTCCGCTCCGCAGTAAGCATCCCCGCGAGGTCGTTCAAGAAGTCTACGGGCTGCTGCTCGCTCATCTCGCCCTTCGCACCGTGATGTATCAGGCCGCGTTGCGCGACGGCATCGACCCCGACCGCCTCAGCTTTACCGGCGCCCTGCGCGTCCTGCGCCGCGCGATCCCACGTGCCCAGCGCACGCCGCCGGAGCGCCTCCCCCTTTTTGCGCCGGCTTGCTGACCGAACTCGCCGCCGAGCGTCTCCCGCCCCGTCGGCCCCGTCACAACCCCCGCGCCGTCAAGCGCAAAATGAGCAACTTTCGCCTCAAGCGCCCCCCGCAGCCTCACTCACCCGCAACTCAGCCTTCCGTCACCGACACTTCGATCCGTATCCTCTGGCCCTAAACTTACTGGTATTG
>DASTBI010000249.1 GCA_035712145.1 Candidatus Eisenbacteria bacterium
CGTCCCGGCCCCGATGAGTCCCGAGGGGGTCGTGCTGCTTCTCCAGTGGTGCTACGTGAGTCGCAACGAAGAGAACCATCGGACGCTCTTCACCGACGACTATCAGTTCGTGTTCGGCCTGCTCGATCCCGAGGGCGCTCCCTGGCGCACGACGCCCTGGACGCGTGAGGACGAACTCGCCTATTTCGATCATCTCGTCAACGGAGGGAGCGCGAATCAGCCTCCCGCTCAGAGCATCACGCTGCTCCTCGACCGAAACTTCCAGGTCATCGATGACCCGCGGCCCGGCAAGACGCCGCCATGGCACCGGGTGATCCGCACGAGCGTGACGCTTCACATCGTGGCCGAAAACTCTTCCCGCGAGGTCTCGGGCTTCGCGAACTTCTTCCTGGTCCGCGGCGACTCGGCGGCGATCCCGGAGGGGCTGCAGCCACGGGGCACGATTCCCGACTCGGCGTTCTGGTACATCGAGCGATGGGAAGACGAAACGCTCCCAGCCGAAGGCGCGCGCGCCATGCCCTCGAGCGCGGCCACGTGGGGTGGCATCAAGGCCTTGTATCGGTACGTGTCTCAGGCGTTGACCCGTTGAGGACTCGGGACTAGCTTTCGTGGGCTCCATCCCTCTTCCCGAGGATCGGGAAGGCCGCTGATTCTTCGCGCCGTTCATCCACGGATACGGATCCCCCCGGGCGCGCCCTCAAGGGGTCGTCCCATGCGCCGCCGCTGCTCCGTCTCGCTCCTCAAGCTTCCGCTTGCACTCGTGGCCGTCGCTGCACTGTCAGGTTGCTCGAAGGATTCCACCTCTCCCGACAATGGAACCGCCTGCGACCAGAAGGTCTCCGCCGCGAGGGCTTCGCTCGAAAACGCGCTCTACGCCGAGATCAACTCGGACCCCGACCGGCCTTCGGACATCAACTTCCAGGCCACCTACCAGCTCTACCAGGAGGCGCTGTCGTGCAGCCCGACCAGCAGTGAGGCGAACTTCGGGTCGTCGGTTCTCGGGCTGCTCGCGCTCACGTCGGACTCCGAGGTCAACGCCGCCTTCGACGAGTGGGAGGCCTACCTCGAGAGCGGAACGCCGTTCGCGGTGCCGCCGGCGCGCCGGAAGCCTCTGGGCGTTCCGCTCTCGTTCGCGAGCGGTCCCGAGGCG
>DASTBI010000250.1 GCA_035712145.1 Candidatus Eisenbacteria bacterium
CGAACGCTCCCTTGCCTCGACTCGATCCCGGAGCCCCATGAATCCGAGGTCTCTAAGCACCCTGATGCTGGTCGCCGGCCTCCTGGCCACGCCCGCCGCCGCCGCCGTCGTTCCCAATCCCCAGGTCCTCGCCGACAGCACCGCGGTCCGCAGCTGGACGCTCGACAATGGCCTGCGCGTTTCCACGCGCCATGTCCCGAAAGCCATGGCGGTGGCGATCACGGTGGGTTACTCGGTCGGAACCGATGACGACCCTGCCGGCATGGAGGGTCTGGCCCAGGTGCTCGGGGAACTGGCCTTCATGTCGGCTGCGGGCGACGCCCCCGCCCGCGATCGCGAGGATCTGGACAGCCAGCGTCCTCTGGGGTGGAGCTACCCGGTCTCGCGCCGCACCACGCTGTTCACCGAGATCGCGACCGTCGAGCAGTTCCCGGGCGTTCTCAGCCAGGTGGCGGCCCGCATGCGCGGGGTGCAGGTGACGAAACAGGGGCTGACCGATGCGGTCAACCACGCGCGCACCGAGATGAACGACCTGCTCTACGGGATGCCGCTCGGCGCGCTCTACTTCCAGGTGCGGGAAGTCGCCATGGGCCGGAAGGACGAGGACATCCTGCGGCGCGCGAAAGCCCTGGGGCTTGCCAAGATCTCGCTCTCCGAGGCGGAGGTGCAGCTCAAGCGCCGGTTCGTGCCGGCCAATGCCGCGCTCAGCCTGGCCGGCAATCTCGACAAGGTCGACGTTCCCGCGCTGATCCAGAACCTGTTCGGCGCGATCCCCGCCGGCACCAAGCTCGCCCACCCTCCGCAACCCGCGCTCAAGGCCGCATCCAGGACGCTCTCGGTGGATGGCCTCAAGAGCTCCAATGCGGTCGTGGCGGTGATGGCCCCCGCGCTCGAGGACAGCCTTCATCCTTCCTTCTATCTGAACTCGCTCCTGCTCGGCTCCCACTTCAACCACATTTGGCTGCGCGATCAGGAAGGCAAGGCGCCCAACCGTCACCATTACGCCATCTTCGACGAGCCGGACTTGCTGAGAATCTTTCCGTTCGTCGATGCGGAGACCACGAAGCCCGAGGACGTGTCGCGTCGGATCGAGGGCGCGCTCAATACCTTCCAGTCGCTGATCGTCACCACCGAGCCTTACGAGGAGCTGCGGGGAAGCGTCCTGTGGCTGCTCGGCGGCCCGATCGGAGACGATCTGCTCCCCCGCGTGCCGTACGAGCCGGGCTTGCTTCACACGCTGGCGCGGTCGCAGGCCGGTCGCGCGCTGTGGGGCGGCGACCGATTCTGGGCCAGCTATCGGGCTCGCTTCGAGAGCGAGCTGCCAGGCAATCTTGGACGCTGGCTCGCTTACTTCAAGGACCCGAAGAACCAGGTCACCCTGCTCATGCTGCCGCGCAGCGCCGCGGTCCGCTAGCCGCGCGCGAGGCCCGACGCGAGGTCCTCGAGCTTCGTGGCGAGATCCACGTCGCGCCGGGTGATGCCCTTGGCGTCGTGGGTCACGAGATCGATGCGCACCGTGTGGTAGACGTTGAACCACTCGGGATGGTGGTCCATCTGCTGGACCACCAGCGCCGCGCTGGACATGAAGCCCCACGCCGCCACGAAGTCCTTGAATTGGTACTCGCGATGGAGCTTTCCCCCGATCACCTGCCAGCCCGCGAGTCGTGAGAGCGCGAGCTTGACTTCTTCGTCGGTGAGCCTGCGTGGTGCTTCCGTCATCGCCCCTCCTTCCCCATGCCACGGCATCCTAGCGCGGACGGCGGCCTTTCCGCGACCGTTGACGCCCGGATCGGGGTCGTCATAGCGTGGGCGCGATGGCGACCTCTTCGGCCTGGACGCGGCTCGATGGCGGCATCCACGTGCGCCAGAGCGCGGCCTTCCAGATGAACTCCGTGGCGCTGCTGCACGCCGAGCAGACGGTGCTCGTGGATCCCGGCATCCTCGCGTCCGAGCTCGACGATCTCGCGCGCGTGGTGGCCGATACGGATCCCGCCGCGGTGATGCTGGTGTTCACCCACGCGCACTGGGACCACGTGATCGGGCGCCCGTGGTGGCCGAAGGCGCAGACCCTGGCCCACGACCACTTCGCGGCCGAAGTGAAGCGGGACGCCGCGCGAATCCTCGATGAGATCCGCGGCCTGGCCGCGAAGCACGCCGAGAGCTGGGAGCGCGGCTTCACGCCGTTTCGCCCCGACCACGCGGTGAGCGGGCTGCGCTTCCTCAAGCTCGGGCCCTGGCGGCTGGTGATCCGCGACGCGCCCGGGCACTCGACGAGCCAGATCAGCATCCATCTGCCCGACCACGGCGTGCTGATCGCGGCCGACATGCTGTCGGACATCGAGCCACCCATGCTCGACGGACCCTGCCGGCCTTACCTCGAGACGCTGCGAGGGCTCAGGCCACTGGCCGAAGGTGGCGCGATCACCACGCTGATCCCCGGGCATGGCTCGATCGCGCGCGGCAAGGATGCCGTGCTCGCGCGGCTGCGGGGCGACCTCGATTACCTCGAGAAGCTCGAGTCCGGAGTGATCCAGGCGATGGGCGAAGGGCTCGATCTCGCGGCCACGCGGGAGCGCCTCCGCGGGCTCGGCTACCCGACCCGCGGCGCGAACGACGCGGGCCTCGACGAGCACCTCGAGAACGTCGACTTCGCTTATCGAGGTGTCGCCAAGGCCCCCGCCTGAGCGTCGGTTTCCGAGCTATCGATAGAGCGCCTTGATCTGTCCCCAGCTGTTCTTCGTCGTCGGGCTGGAGAAGATGCAGCCGACCGGGATACCGCCCTGCCAGTCGACCGCATTGCTCACGAGCGCCGCGGAACTCAGGTGAAGGTCAGGTTCCCCGTATGACATCAGAACCACGTTCGTGATGTGAAAACACGCTGGCGTCACGCAGCCTAAGTCCTGCGCCGTCCCCGAGCGAAAGTGCAGCTGGAGCGTGTGGCTGTAGTACTCCTGATCGGC
>DASTBI010000251.1 GCA_035712145.1 Candidatus Eisenbacteria bacterium
ACCTTGGTCGACGGCGTGGTCCCCGGCGGCCGACACCACGCCACGTTCGAAGGCGCGCGCAAGGCGGGCGCGAGTCTGTACTTCTACACGCTCGAGGCCAACGGCCGTCGCGCGTCAGGGAAGTTCGTGCTCGTGAAGTGAGCGGTTCGTAGGCCACGGACCGGGTGGATCGCTGAATGGATCCACCCGGCCGGGCCGCCGGCTCACGCGCGGGTGGCGATGATCTCGAGGTACTCGCTCGGCACCTCGAGCGTGCCGTCGGTGGCGCGGTTGTTCGCTTTCCACAGCGCCTCGTACTCCTTGCGGTAGGCGGCCTGCCCCGCCGCGTCGAGCGCTTCGAAGGTGCGAATCGTCGGACCCGAGTAGCGGCGGTAGTAGTCGACCACTTCCGATTCGCCGAAAGGCAGGCGGAAGGTGGCGACTCGCCGATGCATCTCGATGTTCGCGATGCCGTCGCGCAGCCGTTCACGAACGGTGGCCTCGTCGCCCCAGAGGATGGGCGGCGGCAAGCCGGGCGGTGGCGGCACGTACTTGGACGCCAGCTGAAAGGACCTGCCCGTGAAGCTTTCGGGCGTCCAACTGGCCATGACGATGCGGCCCCCCGAGCGGCACACCCGCGTCAGCTCGGACGCGACCCGCTCGGGACGCGGCGCGAACATGGCGCCGAATACCGAGATCACCAGATCGAACGCGCCTTCCTTGAAGCGCAGCTGCTCCGCATCGCCCTCCTCGAATCGTGCGCCGAGATCCTCGGCCTTTGCTCGTGCGCGCGCCTGCTCGAGCAGATTGGGAGCGATGTCCACTCCGATCACGTCCGCGCCGCGGCGGGCGGCAGGGATGGCCGTGTTGCCGGTTCCGCACGCCACGTCCAGCACTTTCATCCCCGGCTTGATGTTCAGCCGGCCGATGAGCTCCTCTTCCTCTCCCTGGATCTGCTTCGCGATCACGCCGAAGTCACCCGCCGACCATGTGGCGCGCATCCGTGCCTTGAGGGTCTCGATGTCTGGAGGGGCTGTGCTCATGGACGAAACCTCCCGGTATGGACCGCTCACGAGGGCTCGATTTGCTGGAGAGGCCACTCTAGACCGCGAGGTGGGTCGAATCCACCGCCACTCCGTCCGCCCCGAATGAGGTGCACGGTGGGTTCCCCTCCCATCACCCCGGCCCCGAGGCCCGCCGCTTGTCCCATAGCTGGATGAGGTCGCGGACTGTTCCATTCAGAGGCGATTTCCCCGTTGTGCTACGCGGAAGCATGCTAGATTTGGTACAGGCGCCCTTGAAAAGGCGCGCTCCCCTTGATCGACCGGGTCAGAAGATCTCGCTTGCCTCGCCCCAATGGGCAGGCGGAGCCGCTTACAGCCTTGGAGGTTCCATGCAACTCGCTCGCGTCTCACGCTTGTCGATGTACGGCGCTGCGGCGCTCGTCATCATGGCCGCCATCGTGGGCTGCACGATGGTGGGCGACCACCTCACCGGGGTTTCTGTCGACAAGGCCGGCCCCAGCGGGTGCATCAAGTCCTGCTCGAAGTCATCGTCGGATCAGGTTCGTGCCGAAGCCGAAACGCATCAGGCCGCGATTCGCGGTTGCCAGGCGCTGGCCAGCTCGGAGCGCGAAGCCTGCATGGAGGCGGAAGCCTCGCGCCATGCAGCCGCGATGGTTCAAATCAACGCGGGCCGCCGCGAATGCATGAACGGCTGTCATCGGCAGGGCGGAGGCAACGCGGGCTAAGCGTCGCAGCCGCAGGATGTAACACTCGCGCATCTCATCCCGAGGGTGAGGCGAAGTCAGCATTTGGTGGCGCAACCCGCCGACCCTCGGGGTATGATGCCCAAGGCACCGGGTCTTCACTCCGGGCCGCCGTCGGGCCGTCCACCCCACTGACGCTCGACTTGGATCAGACCCTGAATCCCCGAACCACCGAAACCGGCCGCAACGAGGGAGAACTTCTATGCGCAAGACGGTTCTTTTCGGATTGGTCGCCGTCATCCTGGTATTGGGTGGGGCGACCGGGATGCTCTATGGCAAGTATAAGAAGTCGCAGTCGGACTACGCTGCCATGCAAGCGGCCGAAGAGACGGCCCGCAACCGGTACGCGAACACGATCGACGCCATCGCCGAGATCCAGGACAGCCTGAACGCCATCGCCGTCGGCGATGCGAACGTCAAGATGAACCGTGGAGACGGCGAGGGCCAGATCTCGAGCCCCAGCGGTCAGGACGCTCTCGACCGCATCGCTCAGCTTCGCGCCGGGATCGAGCGCAGCAAGCAGCGCATCAATCAGCTCGAGGCGAGCCTCAAGAAGAGCGGCATCAGGGTCAACGGCCTGCAGAAGATGGTGGCCGGCCTCAAGCAGTCCGTCGAGGAGAAGGAGGCGCTGGTCGCCCAGCTCACGACGCAGGTGGATACGCTCAGCACGCAGGTCGCCGGCCTGACCACCACCGTCCAGGAGAACACCGCGACCATCGAGAACAACCGGCGTGAGATGGCCACGGTCTACGTGGCCGTCGGATCGAAGAAGCAGCTCACCGAGAGCGGCGTCCTCGAAGCCAAGGGCGGCGTGCTGGGCCTGGGCAAGACGCTCAAGCCGACCGGCAAGTTCGACGAGATGTCGTTCGTGGCGGTCGACACCGATCAGCAGACGGTCGTGTCGATTCCGGCGGCGAAGGCTCAGGTCGTGAGCGCTCAGCCTCCGACGAGCTACGAGCTCCTGCCGGTCGAAGGGAAGCTCGAGCTTCGCATCCTGGACCCCAAGGAGTTCCGGAAGGTGAAACAGCTGGTGATCGTCACCGCCTAGAACAGTTCGAGTCGGCTCGTTGTTTGAAGGCCCGCGGGACACCGCGGGCCTTCTTCATTGCGCGCGCTGCGACCCTCACTTTTCAATGGCTTGACGAGGAGGCGCGCTCTTATACTGCCGCCCGCGCGACTCCGTCCCCAACGGCTCGTCGCGGCTGTATCCCCCACCCCTTCAAGGAGGCTTCCTATGAAGGAAAGAGCACCCCGCTCACGGTCTCTCGGGTTCCTCCTCCTCGTCGCGATCGCCGCAGGCATCGTGGCGGTGGGCTGCAGCAAGCAACCCACCGCGCCCACGACCGCCGACCTCGGTCGCAACGGCATCACCCACGGGATCGACGCCTCGATGCTCCGGGCGACGATCGCGGTCCAGGATCGCCACACGCGCGACCTCATGCAGGTCCAGGGCGTCGTGGCGGTCGGCACGGGACTCGACGACCGGGGCAAGCCCGCGATTCACGTCTACACCGAAAGCAAGATGGCGCCGGGCAAGCTTCCGGAGATGGTCGAAGGCGTGCGAGTGATCGAGAAGGTGAACGGCAAGATCTATGCGATGAAAGGCCAGGGCGGCGGGGTGAGCCACACCGCCAAGCAGACGCCTCCCATTCAGCTCGGCACCTCAGGCGGGCCGACGCTGGACCTCGCGAACGGCTTCTGCTGCGGCGGGACGCTGGGCGCACTGGTCAACAGGGGCGGCTCCCAGTACATCCTCAGCAACAGCCACGTGTTCGCCGGTGACGTGGTCTCGGGCGGCAACGGGCGCGTGTCACAGGTCGGTGACGACGTCACTCAGCCCGGCCTGATCGACATCAACTGCACCGCGGCCAACGGTCAGGTGGTGGCGGACGTGTCGACGTTGTCGACGACGTTCCCTCCGGCATCGACCCCGAACGTCGATTGCTCGATCGCCCAGGTGCGGGCGGGCATGGTGCGGACCGACGGCGCGATCCTCGAGATCGGAACGCTCTCCTCCTCGACCGTGGGGGCCTCGGTGGGCCAGCGGGTCAAGAA
>DASTBI010000252.1 GCA_035712145.1 Candidatus Eisenbacteria bacterium
GGGAACCACCATTGCTTCTGAACCTTGAGCCCCGCCCATGCCCCACCGGGGTTGGTGAAGACGGCGATGGCGCGGGCGAATGGAGACATCCTGGCATCCGCGGCCGGCACGGCCTCGGCGGTCGAAGGAGACTGGGTGACCTCCATGACGACCTCCTGGGGAGGGGGAACGAACGAAGGCCTTGAAGCCGACGGACTATACGCGCGTGCGTCCAAGGGCTCAACGCGCGCGGACGGGCGCGGAAAAAGCGCCGATCGGCGCGGCTCTCTTCGGGTTGCCGCGGGCTGAGGCGAGGACCTGCTAGTTCAGCGAGAAGCGGACCGGGACGGCCACCCAGACGGCCACGGGCTTGTTGTTCGAGAGGGCGGGCTTGAAGACCCACTGCTTGACCGCATTGACCGCGGCGTCGTTCAGCATTTGGCCGTCGCTCTTCATGACCTTCACGTCCTTGACCTTGCCGTCCTTGCCGACCAGAGCCTGGAGCTGGACGACGCCGCCGATGCCGGCTGAGCGGGCCAGCTCAGGGTAGACCGGAGGGACGCGAGTGATCACCTCGGGCAGCTCCTCGACGTAGACGTAGTCGCCGAACTTCGGCAGCGCATCGTCGTCGGGCGGTGCGACCACGAGCTGCTCGCCTTCCGTCGCCGGACCAGGAGCGCTCTGCGCCAGCTCCTCCTGCGAGGCGATCACCTGCTCGGGAGGCGCTTCGGCATCGGGAACGGGCACCGGGATGGCGACCGAAGGCGGCGCCACCGGCTGCGTGATCGCCACTTGCGGCGGCGGCGGCTTGTCGGTGAGCGGAGGCGGAGCGGCGAGCTCGCGGTACGGGACCACCACCACCTTGGTCTCGTGAGGCCGCATGCGCATGAACGTCGTGGTCCCGAACGAGAGCAGGAAGAGGAGCAGCCAGGCCGCGCTCCCGATGAGGACCCCGCGGAACATGTACTTCCGCGCGACTTCCTTGAGCTCGGGCGCCCCGTAGGGCATGAACTGGAAAAGTGCCTCCGCGGGTTTCACAGCGTTTCGACCTCCTGGCGCTGCTGGTCCTCGAGGGTCTGCAGCGAGAACCGCGTCAGGCTGGCCAGATCGAGCTCGTCGATGACGTCGACCATGTTGCTGAACTTGGCCTGGCGGTCGATGCGAATGATGACCACTTTGTCCTTGCTCGCCTTCCAGGGCTTGAAGACGCTCACCAGGTCCTTGATCTCCGAGCGGGCCCAGGGATCCTCGGCGTTGCGCCAGTAGGCGCGTCCGTCCTGCAGGATACGCACCTCGAGCACCTTCGAGATTCCGATGTCGACTTTCACGTCCTCCTTGGGCGGCAGGTTGATCTCGAGCGCCTGCGGAGTCCGGAAGACCGTGGTGACCATGAAGAAGATGAGCAGGAGGAACGCCACGTCCACCATGGGCGTCATGTCGATGCGAATGCCGACGCGTCGCTTGGGACGGCGGAAACCACCCTTGCCTTTCTTCTTATGTTCTCTTTGCGGGACGTCTACTGCACCCATCGACGCTCACCTCCCTCAATGGCCCGTCGTCTGCTGGCCGCCGAACAATCCGGCGCCGCCTTCGAGCTCGGTCTGGACGTTGAAACGCGGGGCGTTGGCGGCCTGCAGCGCCGACATCATGTCGGCCATGATCCCGTAAGTTGCGTCCTTGTCCATCTTGACGATCATGCGGGCCGCGGGATTCGCGGTGCGCGCCCGGGTCAGCACCCCAGGGAGATCGCTCTTCACGGCTTCCGGGGGAAGCGTTTGCGACACCTCCTGGCCCCCGGCGCGATAGATCACGCGGACCGCGGACGCCATGCCGTTCTCCGGCTTGGGAGCCGTCACCGCGAGCGTGATGATGTCCGACTCCGGTGACTTGGCCTCGGAGTTCGACTCGGGAAGCGTGATCTTGTCCTTCTCAGGCGGCTTGAACTGGGTGGTCAGCATGAAAAAGATCAGCAGGAGAAACGCGACGTCGACCATCGGAGTCATATCGATGGCGATGCCGATACGACGCATCTTTTTGAGCATTGCGTCTCTCTCCTACCGCTTCTCGGTGCCCGCCGTCGCCGTGAGCAGCTGCACGGTCTCGTACGAGGCCTCGTCCATCATGTAGTTGAAGCCGTCCACCTTGGTCACGAACACGTTGTAGGCCACGATGCCCGCGATCGCCGCGAACAGGCCGCCGGCGGTGTTGATCAGCGCCTCGGAGATCCCGATCGCCAGCTTGCCGGCGTCGACGGCGCCGGTGTGCCCGAGCGCCGCGAACGAGCGAATCATTCCCAGCACCGTGCCCAGCAGGCCGATCATCGTCGCGATCGAAGCGATGGTCGAAAGGGCGATCAGGTTGCGCTCGAGGAGCGGCACTTCGAGGCCGTTGGCTTCCTGGATGGCGGCCTGGGTCTCGGCGATGATCTTCTCCTTGTCCGCGCCCTCGGCCCTGAGCTGCTGATAGCGCTCGAGGCCGGCGCGGATCACGTTGGCGGCAGAACCGCGCTGCTCGGCGCACAGCTTGATGGCGCCATCCACGTCTCCGTGATGCAGACGCTTGCGCACGTTGTTGAGGAAGTCGGGAAGCGGCCCGCGGCCTTGAGCCTTCTTGAGGCTCCAGAGCCGCTCGATGATGAACGCCGTCTGGAGGATGATGAGCATGATGAGCGCAGCGACCAGATAGCCGCCCTGCTTCATCTGCTCCCCGACCTCGCCCAGGACCGGCAGGTACCAGTAGATCCCGAACGAGACCACGGCCGCGAGCGCGAACCCGGCAGGGACGATATAGCGATTCATCTACTCTCCTCCTTGTTTCGACGCTGGGCCTGGGCCGCCGCGCCATCGAGTCTCGAGGGGGCAACTCGTGTCCCCCCGGGCTCGGTTCGGCTCGGCCCGGCCGCCGAGTTCGTACCGGAACGAAAACGCCTCCGATCCGCGCGGAACGAAGGCTCTAAGACTCCACCGCGAAGGACGCGACCGCCGCCTCTTCGGTGTCGTGATGATCGAAGACCATGATCAGCTTCGTCATGGTGAACAGATCCTTCAACCGCTTCCCGAGTCCGCACAGCTTGATCTCGCCGCCGCGTCCCCGGTAATTCGTGTAGCCGCGCATCAACACGCCGATGGCGATCGAGTTGAGGGCCTGGCAGTCCTTCAGGTTGAGCACCAGACGCGTATTGCCGCTCGCCGCCTCGTCGAGAATCGCCTTCTGAAGATCGTCGGTCTCGCGGTCCCCGAAAAAGCTGCCCTTCAGGGCCAGCACCGTCACCGTCCTGAGCTGCTTCCTCTGGATCCCCACCGGTCGTCAGACCGACTTGGTTTCTGCGAAGCTCGCGATCGCCTGATCTTCGGTCGGGAACACGTCGAAGACCAGCGACAGCTTGGTGATGACGAAGATGTTCTCGATGCGCTTGTCCACGCCGCACAGCTTCATCTGCCCCTGGCGGCGCGTGTAGTTGGCGTGCGCCGAGATCAGCACGCCCAGCGCCGTCGAGTTCAGGTGCTGCGTCTCGCTCAGGTTGATGATCAGGTGCTTGTTGCCGGACTCGATGTGGTGCTTGATCGCAGCGTCGAGCTCCTCGGTCTCGTCCCCGCCGGTGAGGTACCCCTTCGGGTAGAGGACCACGATGCTCTCCACTTGGCGCTGCTTCAGCATGCTCAACCTCCCTTGCTGCTGGCCCCAACCGCGCCGCTCAGAACCTTGACGCCCTTGGTCGCTTCGGGCTGGTTCGGATCTATCGCCAGCGCCTTTCGATAAGCTTCCATCGCCTTTTCGCGATTACCCGAGTTCTGATGGCCCTGCCCCAGCCACACCCACGCCTGCACGTACTGGGCGTCGAGCGCGACAGACCGCTCGAGGTGCTGGATCGCCCCCGGCCAGTCCTTTTCCAACAATCGATAATAGCCCAGCTGAGCCCGTGCCTTGCTGGCCGACTTGCTGGTGTCGTCCAGCGCCACCGAGCGCTGGAAGGCGACCTGCGCGTCCGTAATGTTCTTCTGCTGGTCCAGCACCACGCCCAGCCAGAAGTAGCGGTCAGCCTTCGTGGTGTCCAGGGCCGTGGACTTCTTCAGCGCCTCGACCGCCTCGGGGTACCGCTTCAATTGATTGTTGGACAAGCCCGTATAGAAGTAAGCCTCGGAGCTTGGCGGGTCAAGCGCGTTTCGCTTCTGGAACTGGGCCAGGGCGCCCTCGAAGTCCTTCTGCCGGAACCTGAGCTTCCCCCGCTCGTTCATGGCGACCTTGGCCGCGGAGCTGGTCGAGTCGTGGCTCAGGATGTTGGCGTAGATCGAGTCCGCGCGGGGCACATTGCCTTGAATCGCATACATCTGCGCCACCAGCAGCTCGTCCTTGGGCAGCTTCTCGCTCAGCTCGTAGTACTGGACGGCCCTGGTCCAGTCGCGCTTCTCGGCCATGACCCGGAAGAGCATCGAGTAGAGCTCCTTGTTCTTGTCCCCCAGCTGCTCGGCTTTGAGCATCGCGGTGATCGCCTCGTCCCTCATCTTGAGATTGGCGAGCGTCCGGCCGAGGAGACTCCATCCCTTGGGGTCCTGAGGCGCCAGCTGGGTGTAGCGCTCCAGCGGAATCCTGGCCTCGGGATAGCGTGACGGGTCGTGTGCGCCCGCGCGGTAGAGCAGGCTTCCCAGCGACAGCTGCGCCGGAGCGAAGTCGGCATCGCGCCGCGCGATCCACCGGTACTGGTCGAGGGCCTGGTCATAACGCTGGTCGTACTCCAGCGCCTGGGCGAGCGAGTAGCGAAGCTCGACGTCGCTGCTGTCCAGGTCGACCGCCGCCTGCGTCTCGAGCACCGCGAGCGACCAGGTGCCACGTTGGATGTAGAACTCGCCGAGGGCGCGCCGCACCTCGGGATCCGTCGGCGCTTCTTCGCGCGCTCGCGTGAAGTACACGCCCGCGGCGCGGAGCGAGTCGCGCGCCACGGCGGCGCCGCCGAGCGCGACGAGGAAGCGCGGACGCCACTTCGGCCCCCACTTGAGTCCTTCGTTCAACGCTGTGGTCGCTTTGGCGAACTGCTTGGTCTTGACGTAACAGTCCCCGAGGCCGAGCTGCGCTTCCGGAAACTTGCGATCGAGACTCACGGCCTTCTCGAACATCGGGATGGCTTCCGCGCACTTGTCCTGGCGGTGGTACACCTCGCCTTCGCCCCAGAAGGCCAGGGCGAGCGTGGGATCCATCTTCTGAGCGGTCTTGAACGCCTCGAGCGCCTTGTCGTACTGGCGGCGTCGCAGCCAGACTTGACCGACGCCGGCACGCCCCGCCGCCAGGCCCTGCGACGAAGCCTTCTCGAAGGACTTCAACGCCTCGTCGTAGCGACCCGCCTGCAGCGCCGCGCGCCCGTCCTTCAGATCGTCGGCGCGGATGACGCCGGGTCCCGCGACCAGTCCCACACCCATCGCGAGCAGCAGGAGTGCGCGCCGGGTTCCATGCGTGGAGAGTGTGCGGTTCAGGGTTCTTTCTCCTCTCATATCAGTGCGCTCCCTTCAGTGGGGAGCGTCGAACGAAGCGCACCGGCACCGAGGTCGGCAGCAGTCCCGCTTCGTGGACGATTCGTTGGCCATCCGAGCTGGTCACGTACGTGATCAGACCGTGCGCCACACGTGGACCGTTGCTGCGCACGTAGAAGCTCAGCGCGCGCGTCAGCGGATAGTCGCCGTCGTAGACCGCCTCCAGGTCCGGCTTCCAGTAGGGCAGTCCGGTGAGCGCCGACACGCGGAGAGTCTTGGCGCCGTGCTCGGCCCAGGCCAGCGAGACGAAACCGACTCCACCCGGCCGGGCGCGCACCTCAGCGACCGCCAGGGAATCGTGATCCACGAGCGCCACCCGCGTTTGCACCGGTTCTCCGTTCATGACCTGTTGCACGAAAAACTCCGCTAGATCGGACTTCGGGTCCGGAAACACAGGTTCGATCGCACGATCCGGGCCACCGAGATCGGACCAGTTGTGGATCTTGCCCAAATAGATGCGTTTGAGATCGTCCAGGGCCAGGTTCTCCACCGGATTGGCCGCATGGACGATCACCACCACCGCGTCTTTGGCAAATCGATAACCTTCCAGCTCCAGTCCGCCCCGAGCGGCCGCGGATCGCTCCTCGGTCTCGAGCTCCCGGGAGATCACCGCCAAGTCGCTCTCCGCGGCGAACAATGCCCGGATCGCCTCACCCGATGGGCGCGTCGTCACCTGTATCCTGGCCTCCGGGTAGAGCTTCTCGAAGGCGCTCTTCTCCCGATCGATGATCGTCCTGGCTTCCGCCGCGCTGGCCACCGAGATACGCCCCGAGGTCAGCGAATCTTCCACCGGCGCCGGATTCGACTTGGAGGAACAGCCCTGGATCCAGGCGGCGATGAGCAAAAGCCAGACGGAATGGAGACGCAGACGACGGCGCCCACCCGAGCCCGGGAAGTCGAAGTGCGCGAAGTCTAGAAATGACATGAGGTCGATGTCAATCCGTCGCCTCGAAGGAAGCCCGGGAAAGGGCCGGACGGTAGGCGGCGTCTCGAGACCTGTCAAGAAACAGCGGGGCCTCTGGCCTGGTGAAGTTTGCTTGCCACACATCGCGGCGATGCATAGACTGCCCGGCCGAGTCGGTGGTTCCCGGTTTTCGTTTGTTCGGGAGTCCAGAGGTAACTCACGTCTCATCCTTGTCGCCAGTCATCTCGCTCGTGCGTGGGCTGCCGTTCGCCTCTCGCTGGGGCAGATCTGGGCTCCCCTGATTACAAGGCCGCGCTTCAGATCGTCGCGCGCTCATCGCGACGGCTGTAATAGGAACCCCGGTGTCCGCGGCTTTCGTGGCGCCGGGGTTCTCCCTTTTCCCCTCCTTTCGAGGCCGCCGCGCATGACCAGGCGATCGAGCCCGAATCGTCGAACGCCTCAACCCGCGCGAAAAGAGCCGGCGCCTTCTCATGCCACCGCCGCGCCGTTCCGATGGCCCACGCTCGGCGACCTGCTCGACCCCCGCGCGCCTTACCTGATCCCTGCCGCTCTGCTCCTGATCACTCGCATCGGTCTCGCGCTGTACATCCCGTTCGCGGCGGAAGACGCCTACATCACCTTCCGCTACGCGCGGAACTTCGCCAACGGATTCGGGCTCGTCTTCAATCCCGGCGAGCACGTGTTCGGCTTCTCCTCGCCGCTCTGGACTTTGTGGCTCGCGGTGGGCATCAAGCTCGGCGCTCCGCCGGTGCCGTGGGCTCGCCTCTCCACGCTGGCATTGGAGGTCGTCGCCCTCGTCGTCGTGACCACCATGCTGCGGCGCGCGTTCGGCAACCGCTCGGCGTGGTGCTTCGCCTTCTTCTTCGCGGTCTGGCCGTACTTCGGGGCCGCATCGGTGTCGGGCATGGAGAACCAGGCGATGATCGGCCTCATGGCGCTGGCTGCGGCGTGGTGCGGCGCGAAGAATCCCTTGTCCGGCCTGGCACTCGCCGCCCTCGCGCTCATGAGACCCGAAGGGATGGTGGCGAGCGCCATCGTGGCCGGCTGGGCGCGCTGGCGCGATCGATGGATCGCCATCGGACTGGTCGGAGCGGCGGTGATTGCGCTCGCGGTCTACTTCGGCAGTCCGATCCCGCAGAGCCTCATCGCCAAGTCCCAGATCTACGGAACCCCGGGACCGTGGGCCGGACGGCACTGGTGGGAATGGATGTCCCCGTTCACGTTGTTCCGATTCCCCCAGATCAGCGACACCGGCCATCTCTTCCTGCTGGCCGTCGTCGCGGCGCCCTCGGCATGGATCGGCGCCCGGGCGCTGTGGACGGAGCGATCGCAGCCGTTGGCGAGCTTCATCGCCGCGGGGCTCGCGGTGTGGCTCGGATACTCGCTGCTCGGAGTCGCGTACTTCTGGTGGTACCTGGCCGTGCCCCTGGCGGCGCTCGGAGCGCTGGCGGCGGTCGGGTTCCCGCGCGTGTCTCATGGGCGCGCGCTGGAGATCAGCACGGGGCTCCTCGTCGCCGGACTGTGGACCGTGGTGCCCAATCTCTATCTGGGCCGTGCGCAGTCCGAGTACCTCGGCTTCGGAAGAGTCGCCAACTTCCTCCGGGAGCGTGCGCAACCGGGGGCGAAGGTCTTTCTCGAACCGATCGGGATGGTGGGCTTCAATGCCCCGGTCCAGATCGTCGACGAGGTCGGGCTCGTATCGCCGCAGGTGGCCGCGCGCCGCATGCAGGGTCCCGGCTGGTATGCCGACGTCGTGAGCCGGGAGCGTCCGGACTGGCTGGTGGTGCGGCGCGGAGTCGTGACCGGGGGCCAGGCGTTCGCCGGCGCGGGCGCACCATTCCGGAGTGCGGAGGAGCGGGCGGCGGTGTTCGGCGCTTACACGACCGAAGCCGTGGCAGACACGGTTGCCGGCGCCAACATGCTCCTGGTGATGAGCCGGCGCCGCTGACGCGGCGCGGTCAGGGCTTCAGCCGGTAGAGCATGCGCGGGAATGGAATCGTCTCGCGCACGTGCTCGAGCCCCGCGATCCACGCGAGCGTTCGCTCCACGCCGATCCCGAAACCCGAGTGCGGGACCGTGCCGTAGCGGCGCAGGTCCTTGTACCACTCGAAGGCTTCCTGCGGCAGGCCATGCTCTTCGATGCGCCGGGTGAGCAGCTCGAGCGACGCCATGCGCTGGCCACCGCCGATGATCTCGCCGTAGCCCTCCGGCGCCAGACAGTCGCACGACAGACAGAGCCGGGGATCGCCGGGGTCGGGCTCCATGTAGAACGCCTTCACCGCGGCGGGATAGTGGGTGACGAGCAGCGGCCGGTCGTGCTCGCTCGAAAGCACCGTCTCGTCCGTCCCGCCGAAGTCGCTCCCCCACTCGAAAGGGTGGCCTTTGTCCGTCAGGCGCCGCGCGGCGTCGTTGTAATGCATGCGCGGGAAGGGCGATTGCACCTTCTCGAGCGGAGCCGTGTCGCGCTCCACCAGCTTCAGATCCTCACGGCGCACATCGAGCATTCGCCCCACGGTGTACACCAGCAGACGCTCCATCAGCCTCATCACGTCCTCGAGCGTGGCGAAGGCCCACTCGGGCTCCATCATCCAGAACTCGATGAGGTGTCGGCGCGTCTTGCTCTTCTCCGCGCGGAAGGCGGGGCCGAAGCAATACACCTTGCCGAGCGCCATCGCCGCGGCTTCGGCATAGAGCTGGCCGCTCTGCGTCAGGTAAGCCTTCTGGTCGAAGTACTGAGTCTCGAACAGAGTGGTCGTGCCTTCGCAGGCGTTGGGCGTGAAGATCGGCGAGTCGACGAGCAGGAAGCCTTCCTGGCTCATGAAGTCGCGAAAGGCCTGAACGATCTCCGCGCGCAGCCGCAACAGCGCCTGCTGGCGTGGCGCACGAAGCCAGAGATGGCGATGATCCATCAGGAAATCGGTGCCGTGCTCCTTGGGCGTGATGGGATACGGCTCGGCCAGCCCGACGAGCTCGATCCCGGCGAGCCCCATCTCGACCCCGCCGGGCGCGCGCGCATCCGCTCGCAAGTCCCCGACGACGATGACCGATGACTCCTGGGTCAGCTGCTCCCCGGTTCGCCAGTCCTGCTCGGAGACGTCCTTGGCAGAGGCGACGCACTGCATGACGCCGCTGCCGTCACGCACGACGACGAATTGGATCTTGCCGCTGGAGCGCCGGTGCGCCACCCACCCGCGCACCTCGACCCGCTGGCCGACGTAACGGCTCGCGTCGGCAATCCGGATCCATGGACGAGACGAAGCGGAAGGTTCGGGCGGGGCGGCGGAGCCTTCGAGCGAGGGTTCCATGCGGATTCCGTGGGGTAATGGCCGGCCCGATCGGGCGAAGTCGCAGTAAAGGCGAGGCATTCCCACGCCGATAACCGCCCTGAGCGCCGGCAAGTTACGGATGGCTTCCATACCCTGTCAAGAGACGTGACCTCGACGACCAACAGGAAGTTGCGCGTGCTGGGGACGGTCGCAGTGTTGATCGTGGCCCTGGCGCTCTGGGCCGCACCGCGGGGCCTCTCGCCGGCACACGCCGACGACCAGGCCGAGGCGATGGGCGGCGGGGCTTCGCCACCGGCGAAAACCGAGCGCCCCCTGCCCGACTTGCGCGACCTGGACCAGTGGCTCGCTCAAAAGGCTCAGTCCCAGCAAGTGGCCATGCCGAGCGAGGCGCGGCTTGCCTATCGCCGCGGGCTCATGGCCTGGAAGTCTCACCAGGAGGCGCAGGCAGTCAGTCTCATGCGCGGCGCCGCGAACCTCGATCCCTCGTTCGTCGCCCCCCACCTGACGCTCGGATGGTGGTTCCTCACGCGTGAGCCGAGCCAGACCCTGCTGTCGTGGGCATCGCTTCTCCATCGACTCAAGGAAGACTTCACGCTCCAGCTCGAGCTCAGCGCCAACGCGATCTTCTTCGCG
Source organism: Candidatus Eisenbacteria bacterium (assembly GCA_035712145.1). Classification (NCBI taxonomy): domain Bacteria; phylum Candidatus Eiseniibacteriota; species Candidatus Eiseniibacteriota bacterium. The sequence continues at coordinate 10,347 of DASTBI010000252.1, forward strand.
TTGCATGCGCTGTTCTTCGGTCTCCTGATCGCGGCCATGATCCTGGTAGGTCTGCACCAGCACGAGCTTCGGCACCTGTGGAGCGAGCGGCTGGGCCTTGCGCTGGCTCCGCGCAGCGCGGCCATCTGGTCCTGGGTGTTCCTGGCGATGCCGTTCGTGCTCGGCCTGGGCGCGGCACTGCCCGCGCTCGTGATGCTCGCCATGATCTGGCCGATGCTGAAGGTGCGCGAGCGCATGGTGTTCGTGGCACTGGCGCTCATGGTCGGAGCGGCGCCGCTCGCGCCAACGCTGCTCGGCCGTCTGGCTCTCCCGCTGCGCGAAAGTGGCGCGCCGTTCTACGGGGTCGCGGCTCTGGGTCAACGCGACTATTCGTCCGAGGAGCACGAGCGGGTCGCGCGTCTCGCGACGGAGCACGAGGACAGCCCCTATCTCCAGTTCGCGCACGGATGGCTGGCGCGGCGCGCCGGCGACCTGGACGGCGCCGAAAAGGCCTACCGGCGCGCACTCGAGATCTGGCCCGCCAGCGACGAGGCGCTCAACAACCTCGGAAACCTGCTGGCGATGCAGGGACGCTTCGACGACGCGCTCGCCAGCTTCCAGAAGGCGACCGAGGCCGATCCGCGAAATGCCGCCGCGTTCTTCAACGCCTCGCAGGTGCACACGCGGCTGTTCGACTATCGCGCGGCGAGCGATGCGGTCGCCCGGGCCTCGGCGCTCGACTTCGAGATGGTCAAGACGTATCAGGCGCGCTCCGGCGAGAGCGGCGACCTTCCGCTGGTCGACCAGTGGATCGACCCGCCGGCGTTCTGGAAGACGCTGCTCGACACGCCCTCGAGCGCAGTCGTTCCCGCCCTGCCGGTGGCGTGGCGCGGAATGATCGAGACCTCGGGGTGGCCGTTCGCCATGGCCGCCTTGTTCCTCACGCTCTTGTCCCTGGGGCTCGGTCTGTGGTGGCAGTCGAAGATGCCGCTGCGCAGCTGCTCGAACTGCGCCAGGCCGGTCTGTCGCCGCTGCGCGCAGCGTCTGCGTGAAGTTGCGCTGTGTCGCGATTGCTCGGCCATCGCGGCGCGGGCGGAGAGTGGAGAGTTCGGCCGCGTCCTGCTCCTCGGGCGCCGCCGCAAGATCGAGCGCCGCCGCTCGATCGTGCGCACGCTGGGGGCCGGCCTGATCCCGGGCCTTGGACTGCTGGCGCGCCGGCGCGTCTTCAGCGCACTGGTGCTGCTGGCGGCGAGCGCGGATCTCGTGAGCCGCTGGCTCGACCTCCAGGCGCCGTATGCTCTCGGCATCCAGCTCGCGCGAGGCGTCGGGCCGAGCTGGGGACTGGCGGCGGGCGCGGTGGTCGTCTACACCCTCTCGGTCATCGGCTACCTGACGAGCCCGGATCCCGACGCTCCCACGCTGCGTGTCAGTGCCGCTCGCCAGGGCCCGATCACCGAGCGTCCGGCATCGCGGGCGGCCTGAGGATCCCATGGCTCTGCAAGGCAACCTTCGCGACTTCTCGGTGACCGAGATCCTGCAGCTTCTCGGGAGCCAGAAGAAGAGCGGCTGTCTCAAGCTCGAGTGGAACACCGAGCGGGCCCAGATCCATGTCACCGACGGCCGCATCACCGGAACGCGCTCCCCGGGGATGAAGTCCGAGGATCCACTGCTTCACTTCCTGCTCAAGGTGCACCGGCTCTCCGACGAGCAGCGCCGCGGCCTGCTCAGCATTCACAAGGAGTCGAACCGCGACCTCGAGGACTTGCTGGTCAACGGACGCTACCTCGAGTCGGACGAGCTCAAGGCATTCATCGAGCGCCAGATCCTGAACGACCTGATGCGGATCGTGCGCTGGGAGAGCGGCAGCTACCGCTTCGAGCCCAAGGAAACCTGGCCCACGCCGCCGCTGGTGCGGCTCAGCATGGAAGGCGCGCTGATCGAGGCTGCGCGACGCGTCGACGAGCAGAAGCGGTTCATCGGCAAGTTCAAGAACCCATACGACCTCCTCGGAGTCCGCGATCTACCCGATCCCGACGAGCCGCTGACCGAGGAGGAGAAGGAGCTGTTCGGCATCATCGACGGCCAGCACACCGTGGCCGAGGTGGTCGAGGCCGCGCCGCTCGCCGAGTACGAGGCCTACGAGGCCCTCGACCGCATGCTCGACGCCAACTGGATCGAGGTCGTCGGCCGGCGGGAGCCCGGGGCCGGCGACGCCGCTCGCCGCATCCTGGCGCCTCCCCCGGCTCACACCTCGGTGCCGCGCGAGGTGATGGTCGCGGGCCTGGTGCTGGCGGTTGCGGTGGGACTCCATTTCGGCGCGCGCGTGCTGCAGGAACAGCGTCAGGATCCCGAGCCGGCCAACGATGTATTCGCGGCGGTGCAGGTGGAGCAGCTCCGTTCCGCACTCGACCTCTACCGGCGCGAGAACGGCCGCTACCCGAAGTCGCTCGGTGCCCTGGTGGACGACGACTGGGTCGGCGACGAGCAGACTCGCGTCCGCGGCTACAAGCTCGGCTACCAGCTCGAGCGCGGCGGAGACAGCTACCGCATCACGCTGGATCCCGATCGCTAGTCTCGCCTCAGGTGTCCCTGGTTCGCCGTTACGGCGCGGCGGCGTGCGCCAGGATCCAGTCCGCCGCCGCCGACAGGTCGTCGCACACCGCGTCCGGCGCTTCGATCGGCGTCCCCTCCCGCTGCTCCTCATCTCGCCCGTAGCCGGTGCGAACCAGGAGCCCTCGGGCGCCGACTCGGTGGCCGGTCTCCACGTCGAGCCGCTTGTCGCCGATCATGTAGGAGTCCCGCAGGGTGAGGCCGAGATCCTCCGCCGCGCGCTCGAGCAGCAGGCTCCCCGGCTTGCGGCAGGCGCAGCCGGCTTCGGGGCGATGAGGGCAGAAGTAGATGCCGTCGATCTCCACCCCTTCGGCGCGGAGCCGCCGCCTCAGCCGCGCCATGGCGTCGTAGACGCGGGAGATCGAGAACAGACCCCGGCCCACGCCGGACTGATTCGAGATCACGACCAGCGCGAGACCCGCGGCCTGCAGATGGCGCAGCGCCTGAGGCACACCGGGAAGGATCTCGAGGTCCGCGGGATCGGACAGATAGCCCACCTCGCGCACCAGGGTCCCGTCGCGGTCGAGAAAGGCCGCCGAGCGTGACGCCCGGCTGCGCTGGCGAGCCAGAGCGCGCTCGCAGGCGCGCTCGAGGATCTCGGTGTCTCCGTGGGCGGCGTCCGGTGTCTCGGCCGGGAGCTCGTCGGACCACAGCGCCAGGTGCTCGAAGGAGAGTCCCGAAGGCCGCTCCTGAAAGCTCGGCGCCTCCCCCGGCTCGACCAGGCCTTGAGGGTGCAGGCTCGACCACATGAACCGCTCGAGCCAGCTCCACGACGCGACGCGAGCGTGCTCGAGGGCCAGCACCTGACAGAACGCGCGCGCCTGCCACCCGAGCAAGGCGGGGCGCAGCGGGCTTCCGGCATCGCTCACCACGACGTCGGCCTTCCACGTCCAGAGGTCGCGGTCGCTCTCCACCGGCCGCAGATCATCGAGCGCGCTGGCCGGCGCCCAGGGCCCGCGCCACAGGACCTGATGCCCGCGCAGGGCCAGCCCGGCCGCAGCCGTGAGAAGGCGGCTCGAAGGGTTCCCGCCATCGGCGACGACCAGGATCCTCACGCGGCCACGACCTCGCAGGCGCGTTCCACCGCGGCCACGTCGACGGCCTGCAGGCAGCGGTAGCCGATCTGGCAGGTGCGCTGGAAGCACGGCGAGCACACCGGCGCCCTCTGGACGACGGCGGTCCTGGGACCGAGCGGCGCAGTCCAGGCGCTGCTCGTCGAGCCGAAGACCACCACCGTCGGCGCTCCCGAAGCGGCGGCGAGGTGACCCAGACCGGAATCGTTGGTGACCGTGACGCGGGACAGCGAGCAGAGCGCGAGCTGCTCGGAGAGCGAAGTCTCCCCCGCGATCGCGTGAGCGCCGGTTCCGATCGCCGCCGCGACCGGCTCCGCCGTCTCGCGATCCTCGGCCGAGCCCGCCACCAGGACCGCATGGCCTCGTGCGCGCAGGCGCTGGCCGAGCGCCACGAAGCGCTCCGCGGGCCAGCGCTTCGCCGGTCCGTACGCGGCGCCGGGACCGAGGATCACGGGCGCTTCGCCGCCCGCGCCGAGGCGCCTCAGTCGCGCGGTGGCCAGCGCCAGACCCTGCTCGCTGGGGCGCAGGATGGGCAGCCGCGAGCGGCGGGCGCCCAGGCGCTCGCCGAGATCCAGGTACTCCTCGCTCAGATGACGCTCTCCCCGGGCCGTGCGTCGGATCGCGTCGGTGAGGAGCCAGGAGCGCAGCTCCGCGGCGAAGCCGACGCGCCGCTTCACCGCAAGCCGCCACAGGGTCCACGCGCTCGAGAACGACGGCGGCAGGATCACGGCGGCGTCGAAGCGCTGTCCCTGGAATGGACTCGCGGCGTCACGCCCGCTCACCAGCACGTCTCGAGTGAGGAAGCGGTCCCAAAGCCCTTCCTCTTCGAGCAGCGGCGCCGCCGGCGTTCCGATCGCCCACACCTCGGCCTCGGTGAAGGACGCGCGCAACGAATGGAGCAGCGGGCGCGACATCAGGAGATCGCCGAGCCAGTTCGGCAGCCGGACGAGGAGGCGTCTCACGCGCGGAAGACGTGTCCGAGAGCTCGGACCGATCCTCTCAGTATGCCTTGGCGAAGAGCGCCACCGGCTGACCCGCCGGAGCGAATCCGGCCCACGGCGTCTGGTCGATCGGCACGCAGCGAAGCGTGGCGCCGGTGCGCTCCTTGATCTCCGCCTCGAGCTTCGCGTCTCCGCTCCACGGAACGGCGAGGAAGCCGCGCTTGCCGGCGAAGTGGGCCTCGATCTCGGCCAGCGTCCTCGCCGTCGCCGTATTTTCCGCCCGGAACGCGGCCGCCGCGGCGAAGAGTGCTTTCTGGATCTCGTCCAGCAGCGCCGGCAGGCGATCGGGCAGGCGGTCGAGCGGAATGGATTCCTTGGCGCGGTTGTCGCGGCGCACGCTCATCACCGCGCCGTTGGCCACATCCTTGGGCCCGATCTCCAGCCGCACCGGCACGCCGCGCAGCTCGTGCTCGTTGTACTTCCAGCCCGGCGTGTACTGCTCGCGATCGTCGACCAGGACGCGCACCTCGCCGGCGAGCGCTTGGCGCACGCGCGCGACGTGCTCGGAGACGGCCGCCTTCTCCTCCGGCTTGCGCCAGATCGGGACGATGACCGCCTGCACCGGCGCCACACGCGGCGGCAGCTTCAGCCCCTGATCGTCGCCATGAGTCATGATCAGCGCTCCGATCAGGCGCGTCGTCATTCCCCACGACGTCTGGTGCACGAACTGGCGCTTGCCCCCTTCGTCCTGGAACGTGATGTCGAACACCTTGGCGAAGTGCTGGCCGAGGTTGTGCGACGTTCCCGCCTGGAGCGCCTTGCCATCCCGCATCAGGGCCTCGATGCAGTAGGTCATCTCGGCGCCGGCGAACTTCTCGGCCGCGCTCTTGGGTCCGGCGTGCACCGGAATCGCCAGCTCGGTCTCGACGAAATCCCGGTAGACGTCGAGCATCCGAAGGACCTCTTCCTGGCATTCCTCGGCGGTGGCGTGGGCGGTATGCCCCTCCTGCCACAGGAACTCGGTGGTGCGCAGGAAGAGCCGGGTGACCTTCTCCCAGCGCATGACGTTGCACCACTGGTTGATGAGCACCGGGAGGTCGCGATAGGACTCGATCCAGCGGGAGTACATGCGGCCGATGATCGCTTCGCTCGTCGGACGGATGGCGAGCCGCTCCTCCAGCTTCTCGCTGCCTCCGTGGGTGACCCAGGCGCACTCCGGCGCGAAGCCTTCGACGTGATCGGCCTCGAGCTGCAGCAACGACTCCGGGATCAGCATCGGGAAGTAGGCGTTCTGGTGTCCGGTCGCCTTGATGCGCTGGTCGAGCAGCCGCTGCATGTGCTCCCACAAGGCATAGCCGTAGGGACGGATCGCCATGCAGCCGCGCACCGGGGTGTAGTCGGCGAGCTGCGCCTTGCGGACCACCTCGGTGTACCAGCGCGCGAAGTCGTCGCTCTGGTCCGTCAGCTCTTCGACGAACGTCTTCTTGTCCAGGACGTCGCTCAATTGCACCTCTCCATGAGAATGGGCGCAGGATTATAGGCGGGGCTTCCGACCCTCACAAGCGCGTGCGGCTCACCGGCGTGAAGCGAGCGCGGACGCGACCTGTTCGGCGCTGATGCCGACCATGCAGCGGAAGTGTCCCCGCGGGCAGCGCTCGCGTCCGTGCAGGGTGCATGGCTGGCAGCGCTCGTGCCGGCACAGGACGACATGCCCATCGCCCGCCGGCGCGAAACCGAGCTCGGGCGCCGTGCTCCCGAACATCGCCACCACGCTCAGGCCACGAGCCGCCGCGACGTGCATCAGGCCGCTGTCGCTCGACACCGCCCCCGCGGCGCGGGACAGGACGGCGGCCATGATGGCGAGCGGCTCGGTGCACCAGCGTGCGGTGGGCGTCGCCGCGACGCGTGCGGCGAGGGTGGCCATCGCCTGGCGCTCGGATTCCAGCGAGGCATACAGCAGCGTGCGGCCGGATGCGGTGAGCCGGTCGTGGAGCTCGATCCAACGCTCCTCGGGCCAGCGCTTGGTGAAGTGACGCGCTCCGGGGAGCATCGCGACCGGCTTCGACGCGGGACTGAAGCGCGACATCCACAGCTCGGCACGCCGCTCCGCCTCTGGCCCGGCGGTCATCTTCGGCGGGCCAGAGGCGGAGATCTCCAGAGGACGAAGCGCGGCGTCGTAGCGGTCGAGCGCATGGGACGGGAGCGGGCGGCGCAGCGCGCGCGCGTGCACCAGCGCGGCACGGGCCCAGCGTTCCGACCTCGCGCGCAGCACTGGCGCCTTCTGCCGGAACGTGAGCACGCGCGTCCGCGTATTGCCGTGGAGATCGACGATCAGGTCGCAATCCTCGAGCTCGGCGCTCATCGAGACCAGGTCCTCGAGGCGGCGCGCGTCGCGTTCCAGCCGGCGGACATGAGTCACCGCGGGGTCGAACTGGACGACGTCGGCGAACTCCTCCTTCACCCAGTACGTCAGCCGTGCGGCGGGAAACGCGCGCGCCAGTGCGTGCACGACCGGCAGCGTGAGCACCACGTCCCCGAGCGAGGAGAGCCGCAGCACCGCGATCCGCTGAAATCCTCCGAGCGGGACGTTGAGGAGTCGCGGTCGCGCGACCATCAGGCGACGAACTGCAGGTCGTAGAGCCGGCGATAAAGGCCCTGCTGGTCCAGCAGCTCGTCATGGGTTCCGGTCGCCACCACGCGCCCCTTCTCGAGCACGACGATGCGGTCGGCATGCTGCACGGTGGAGAGACGGTGGGCGATCACCAGCACGGTGCGGTCGCGCATCAGCCGCTCGAGCGCCTCCTGCACCAGGCGCTCGCTCTCGAGATCGAGCGCCGAGGTGGCCTCGTCGAGCAGCAGGAGCGGCGGATTCTTGAGCAGCGCCCGGGCGATCGCCAGACGCTGGCGCTCGCCGCCGGACAGCTTCACGCCGCGCTCGCCGATCACCGTGTCGTAGCCCTGAGGCAGCGCGGTGACGAAAGCGTGCGCGTGCGCGGCCGTGGCAGCCGCGCGGATCGCGTCGTCGCCGGCTTCGACGAGTCCATAGGCGATGTTGTTGCGCACCGTGTCGTGGAACAGGATCGTTTCCTGGGTGACGATCCCGAGCTGGGCGCGGAGGGAAGCCAGCGTCACCTCGCGGAGGTCGACGCCGTCGAGGGTGATCCGGCCCGCGGCGGGATCGTAGAAGCGCGGCAGGAGGTCCATCGCCGTGCTCTTGCCCGAGCCGCTCGAGCCGACGAGCGCGACCACTTCGCCGCGGCGGATCTCGAACGACAGGTCGTGCAGCACCCTGGGCCCTTCGGAATAGGCGAAGGAGACGCCTTCGTAACGGATGCGGTCGCGCAGCGCCGGCAGCGAACGCGCGCCGGGCCGGTCCTCGACGTCCGGCTTCGTGTCCATGAGCTCGAACAGCCGCGCGGCTGCGGCGATGCCTTGCTGAACGTTGGCGCTGACCTCGGCCAGGCTCTTGGTCGGCGAGATGGTGGTGAGGAGCGCGGTGACGAACAGGACGAATTGGTGCGGTGCCAGCGAGTGATTCACGAAGATCTCGCGGCCCCCGTACCACAGCATCGCCACGGCCACCAGCACCAGCGCGAACTCGCTGAAGGGACGCGCCGCGAGCGCGATCCGGCGCATGCGCACGAACGACTGATAGAAGGCCTGGTTCGCGCGCTGGAACTTCTCGACTTCGAAGGCCTCGGTTCCGAAGGCGCGCACCACGCGCGCCCCCGTGATGCTCTCCTGCAGGATCGCGGTCAGGTCTCCCATCCGCTCCTGCGTGCGGGTCGAGCGACGCCGCATGGTGCGGCCGATCCGGCCGAGCAGCAGGCCGGCGGCGGGAATCACCAGCAGCGCCAGCAGGGTCATGCGCCACGAGGCGTAGAAGGCGAGCCCGAGCGCCCCGATCAGCGTGAGCAGGTCCTTCCCCATCGTGCTCACTCCCGATGCGAGCGCGTTGCGCAGGTACTCGACGTCGTTGGTCACCCGTGAGATCAGACTTCCGGTGCGGCGCGCGTGGAAGAAGGAGAGCGAAAGACGTTGGAGCTGGCGCTGAAGGTCGTTTCGAAGGTCACGGATGGCGGCCTGCTCCACGAGCAGCACGAGGTAGCTCTGGAAGTAATCGGCGAGGTTCTTGAGGAACAGCACCACCAGGATGAAGAGGCAAATGCGCTCGAGCGCGACCAGCGGCCGGACGTGGAGGATGGAGCGCTCGATTCGAGCGCGCAGGATGGCCGGCCAATGCGCGAGGTTGTCGAGCCGCATCGGCTCCTGGGCGCGAGCCAGCGTCCGTGCCGGATCCGACGGCGCGGCTCCCGGAAGCCCCTGCACCTGCCCCTGGCCGGGGCGCTCGAACAACACCTGCATGAACGGCGAGACCAGGCTGAGGGAGACCGTGGTGGTCATGGCGTAGACCACCATGCAGAGGATCGCGGCCAGGAGCCGCAGACGATACGGAGCGAGGTACCCGAGCAGCCGCCGATAGATGCTCACGGAAGAGTCAGCCCGAGACGTCCGAAGTCGGATCCACGGCCAGCCGTCGCATGAGGTCGGGACCGTGGAAGTCCTCGCGCCGGTCCTCGGGGAGTGCGCTCAAGTGTCCCGATTCGACCAGCTGGAACACCAGCTCGCCCACGTCGGCGGCCGTCCGGAGCCCCCATTCGTGGAACACCGCCGGAGCCATCGGTCCAAATTCGGCCCGCGCCAGAGCGATCACGCTCTCGAGCAGCTCCGCTCCGCTGAGATGCCGGCGGATGGGGTCGACCCGGCGCTCGGGAGGCAAGGCCTGCGCGGCATTCACGAGCGCCGCGCTGACGAATCCATACGCTTCCCGCCGGTACCGCGGATCGGCGGAGCGAATGTGGTCGACAAGATCCCAGAGATCGTGGGTCATGTGGATGGCCTCGCCGTGCCGGACGAAGTGTACGGACTATAGGGGGCGCCGGCGCGGGCGCTCAAGTGCGTCGCCTGCGCGGGCTCCTCGCATGTGCGCGCAGACGGGTCGGACGCTGAAAGCTCCGCACCGGGCGGGGATGGTCGAGGTTGAAGTGGAGTCCGCGGCTCTCGCGTCGCGCGCGCGCGCTCTGGACGATGAGGCTTCCGACCAGGGCGACGTTTCGCAGCTCGACCAGATCCGGCGAGAGGCGCAGCGTGTCGAACGCGTGCTCCGACTCATCGAGCAGCAGATCGAGATGTCGTGCCGCCTGCACCAGGCGCTGGTCGGTGCGCACGATGCCGACCAGGTCCCACATCGCGCGGCGCACCGCGTCCCAGTTGTGGTCGAAGACCACGGTCTCGAGCGGCGGCCGGGTGCCGCGGGCGCTCCACGGCGCGGGCCGCGGCGGCTTGGAGACGGCCTTGACCCTGCGCGCCGCCTCGGCGGCGGCGTGGTGCGCGCTCACCAGGGCTTCCAGCAGCGAATTGCTCGCCAGCCGGTTGGCGCCATGAAGCCCGGTGCACGCGGTCTCCCCGATCGCCAGCAAACCGCGGAGGCTGGTGCGTCCCGACAGGTCGGCCGCAACACCTCCGCACATGTAGTGCGCCGCCGGCACGACCGGGATCGGCTCGCGCGTCAGATCGAAGCCGTAGGTGCGCAGCGTGGCCGCGATGTGCGGGAAGCGCGAGAGGACCCAGCGCGCCGGACGGTGGCTGATGTCGAGCGTGACGTAGGGCTCGCCGCGTCGCTTGAGCTCGCGGTCGATTGCGCGCGCCACCACGTCGCGAGGCGCCAGCTCGGCGAGCTTGTGGACGCGCGGCATGAAGCGGGTGCCGTCGAGCGTGCGCAGCACCGCGCCTTCGCCTCGAAGCGCCTCGCTGAGCAGGAACGATTTGGCTTTGGGATGATACAGGCACGTCGGGTGGAACTGGACGAACTCGAGATTGGTGAGCACCGCGCCGGCGCGCCAGGCCATGGCCAGTCCGTCGCCGGTCGCGACGTCCGGATTGGTGGTGTACAGGTAGACCTTGCCGCATCCACCGGTCGCCAGCACCGTGACCTTGGCGGTGATCGGCTCGATCCTCCCCGTGCTGCGCTGCAGCACGTAGGCGCCCCAGCACGCGTCCGCCTGGCTGCCGCCGCGCCGCGGTGTGAGCCGTGACTCCAGCAGCAGGTCGACCGCCAGCCGGTCCTCCACCACCTGGATGCGCGGATCGTTGCGCACGCGGTGGAGCAGCGCGGTCTCGACCGCGCGGCCGGTGGCATCGGCGGCGTGGACGATGCGGCGCCGGCTGTGGCCTCCCTCCCGGCCCAGGGCGAAACCGCGCGCCGTGCGACTGAACGGCACGCCCCACGACGCCAGCTCCCTGACGCGCTCGGGACCTTCCTCGACCACCGCCTTCACCACGTCCGGGTCGCAGAGCCCGGCGCCGCACCGCAGGGTGTCCCGGCGGTGCGACGCGAAGCTGTCCGTGCCGTCGAACACCGCCGCGATCCCCCCCTGCGCGTACTGCGTGTTCGATTCGGCTTCGCCCTTCTTGGTCACCACCAGCACGCGCCCATGCCGCGCCGCCTTGAGCGCCAAGGAGAGACCCGCGAGCCCGCTGCCGATCACCAGGACGTCGCACTCGAGCGCCATGTCGCTCACCCCTCGCTCTTGCCGGGCAGCGCGTCCTGGATGAGCGCCGCGCCCCCTTCCACCCACTCCCACTCGACCTCGAGCACGCGCACCTCGGCATCGCCGGGATGCGGCCAGCGCACCGCGTCCTTGGCGGTCATCAGCAGCGCGGCGCCGGCGCGGCGCGCCGCGGCCCGCTCGCGTTCGGCCTCCTCCCGGCGGAACCAATGGTGGTCTCGATAAGCCGAGAGCTCCGTGACCTCGAGCCCGGCCTCGCGCGCGCTCGCCGCCACCGCCTCGGGATGGCCCGTCGCCGTCACCACCCGGACCCTGCCGGGCGCCGCGGCCGGTGAGCCGTCGAGGTGGCGCACGCCCGTGACGCGATGCCGTCCCGCCGCGAAGCGCGCCGCTGGAGCGTAACGGCGAATCGACGCCACGTGGTCGCGATCGAGCGGCGGGATCACGCGTGTGAGGATCAGCCAGTCGGCGCGTTGCAGCGCACGTCGCGGCTCTCGCAGCCGTCCCGCCGGAAGGAGTCCTCCGCCACCCCAGGGGCTCGCCGCATCGAGCAGCACCAGATCGAGGTCGCGCGCCAGAGGCCAGTGGGAGAAGCCGTCGTCGACCAGGATGGGATCGTGACCCGACGCCGCGGCCGCTGCGGCCAGATCGACCTTCCGCCGGCCGGAGAACACTCGCGTTTCCCCGAGTGCTCTGCGATAGAGCAACGTCTCGTCCCCCTGGCCGCCGGGCCCCGGCCGGTAATCGCGGCAGACCACGGCGACCTTGCGGCCCATCTCCATCGCGACTCGAGCCAGGTGCAGGGTGAGCGTGGTCTTGCCCGTGCCGCCCAGGGTCAGATTGCCGACGCTCACCACGCGCGCCGGCACATGCTGCGCGCGCCGGAAGCCAAGCGCGTACGACCTTCGACGCACTTCCCACGCCGCGCCATAGAGAGCCGCCGCGGCGCGCGATGCCGGATTCAGCGCGGCCACAGCGTCCACTCCCGTAACCGGTCCACCGCCCGCCGCGTCGCGCCCCGGGCGCGGTTGGCCGCCGCGAGTGAAGCATCGGCGCGGTGCTTCAACAGCGAGGGATCGGTGAGCAATGCGCGGAGGGCCGAGGCCAGCGCAGCGCCTGGCGCCGCGATCTCGATGGCGCCCTGCGCCTGGAGCGTCTGCGCGGCTGGACCCTGAGCCTCGAGATGGGGGCCGGTCAGCACGGCCGCGGCGCAGGCCGCCGGCTCCAGGGGATTGTGGCCTCCGTAGGGCTCCAGCGTACCGCCCACGTACGCCAGCTCCGCGGCCGCGTAGTAGCCGGCGAGGACGCCGGGCCGATCGTCCCAGCGCCAGGCGCCGTGCTCCGGAACCCCGGTCGCTTCGGCAACGCCGGCCTCCTGCGCTTCGCGCCTCAGCCCGGCCGTGGCGTTCGCGTGGCGCGGCACCGCCACCACCTGCCAGCGGTCGCGGGCTTCGCCCGGCATCGCGGTCCAGGCCTCGGCAAGGTGCCGCGCCTCGCCGGGACGCACGCTTCCCAGCACCCACAGAGGTCGCGCGGGATCCAGTCCCAAGGCCGCGCGTGCCGTGCCACGGTCCGCCGCCGGCGAAGGCAGGCCGTCGTTCTTCAGATTGCCCACGGTCGAGGTTCGCACCGGGGAAGCTCCGAGCGCCAGCCAGCGATCACGATCCGTGTCGCTCTGACAGAGCACGGCCTGAAGGCCCGCGATCAGCTCGGTGAATGCAGCGCCGAGCCAGCGATAACGCTCGAGCGAGCGGGCCGAAAGCCGCGCGTTCAGCACCAGGACCGGCGCCTGTGCGCGCCGCGCCGCGATCAGCCATTGCGGCCAGAGCTCGGTTTCGAGCAGCACGAGGCACTTCGGACGAACGTGGTCGAAGAATCTCGCAGCGGCCTGCGGCGTGTCGAGCGGCGCCAGCGTGGCGTGCTCGCCCAGGTCGATGAGCCGCTGCCGCCCGGTGCGCGTGGTCGCGGTGAGCCGCAGCCGTGAGGACGGCGCGTCGCGCCGCAGCTCCGCGAGCAGTCCCGAGACCGCCACCGCCTCCCCCATCGAGGCGGCGTGGATCCACGCGTCCGCCGGCTCCGCATCGTGGACCTCTCCGAGCCGCTCGCTCCACGCGCTCCGCTCCGGCGCCGGCGCGATCCAGCGGCCCAGGGGAGCGGCGGCGCCGAGCAGCGGCGCGAGCGAGCGATACGCGGTCCACGCCACGCTCATGCCTGCCCCATGCGCCGATCCAGATCGCGAGTGATGTCCTCGATCGCTGCCTGGAGCCGCACGCGCCAGGCTTCCTCCTCACGGTCGTCGAGCCGGTTCGGCACCGCGAGCGGTGGGCCGTAGCCGATCATCACTCGGCTGAAAGGCTTCGGGATGCGGAATCCGTCCCAGGACCTCATCCGCCACTCGTTCCGCGCGGAGGCGGCGACGGGAACGATCGGAAGGCCGGTGCGGCTGGCCAGGTAGACCAGGCCGGGCTTCACCTGTTCCGCGGGTCCCCGCGGGCCATCGGGCGTGATCGCGAGAATGCGTCCTTCTTCCGCCAGCCGGAGCATGTCGCGCGCACCTTCTTCTCCGCCGCGCGTGCTCGACCCGCGGCCGGTGGCGTAACCGAGCCGTTCGACGATGCGGGCGATCAGCTCGCCATCCCGGTGCTGGCTGATGAGCACGCCGACGTCACGATGACGGTGAGCGATGGTCAGCGGCAGCAGGCGCGCATGCCAGAGCGCGAAGATCCACCGCTCGCCGGCTTGCCTCCCCGCTTCTCGCTCTGACGTCCCGATCCACTCCAGACGCCAGGTCTTGGCGAGCAGAACCAGGAGGCCGGCGCCCAGCACCGACGCGAGTCCGAACCACCACGGATACGACCGGCCGCTCAAGCCGCCAGCTCCCACAGGCGCGCGGCGGCGCGTGCGGAAGCACCGGGAGCGCCAAGCCGCTCGCGCACGACGCCCAAGGCTCGATGCTGAGCCTCGCGGGCCAGAGGATCGTCGAGCCATGGCGCCAGCTCGCGCACCAGCGCATCGGGCGTGAGGTCGCCCTGGATCAGCTCGGGCGCCACCATCGATTCCGCGACGATGTTCGGCAGACCGATGCGCTGAATCTGGACCAGCCGCCGCGCGATCGCATAGTTGAGCGCGCCGGTCCTGTAGACGACGACCAGCGGCGTGCCGAAGAGCGCGGTCTCCAGCGTCGCGGTTCCGGACGCCACGGCGCACGCGGTCGAGAACGCCTGGGTCGCGCGAGTGAGGCCGCGCGCGAGGCGAACGGGGCCGAGGTCGAGGCCGTCGGGAACCTCCATCCCCGGCGCCAGCGCCATGACCGCCTGGAGTCCCGGCCGCGTCGCCGCCAGACGGCGCGCGCCCTCGATCATGATGCCGGCATGTCGGGCGGTCTCCTGCGTCCGGCTTCCGGGAAGCAGTCCCAGCAGCGGGCGGCTCGGGTCGATCCCGAGCGCCGCATGGAAGCTCGGGGCGTCCGTCTCGGGGCCGAAGTCATCGAGCAGAGGATGGCCGACGAAGGTGACCGGCACCCCGGCGGCGCGGAACAGCGGCTCCTCGAAGGGAAAGACGACCGCGAGGTGATCCACCCACCGCGCCATCGTCCTCGCCCGCTCCGGATGCCAGGCCCAGACCTGCGGCGCGATGTAATAGAAGGTGCGCGCGCCGCGGCGCTTGAGCATGGGGCCGAGCCGCAGATTGAAACCTGGATAGTCGACCAGTACGACGGCATGCGGCCGGAAGCGGTCGTATTCCGCCAGCAAACGGCGGCGCGTGTCGAAGAGGAGCGGCAGGCGCTGGAGGATCTCGGCGAACCCCAGGACGGCCAGCGACTCGCTGCGGACCACGCATTCGACGCCGGCGTCCCGCATCGCGGGCCCCGCGACGCCGCGCACGCGACACGGCCCGAGCGCTCGCAAGGCCTCGACCAGATGCGCGGCGTGCAGATCGCCGGAAGCTTCACCCGTGACGACCAGGAACCGGCGCTCTAGCTCGTGGTCCACTGCACCATGCGGCGCCGCATCGCATCACGCACCGATTCAGCCACCCGCAGGGCTTCGCGCCCCGCCCAGCCGGTGGCCACGCGGGATGGCTCGCCCGCGATGTCGCGGGCGAAAGCCGCCAGCTCGAGCCGCAGCGGCTCTCCCTCCGGCACGTCGATCTTCTGGCGCTGGATGCCGGCCAGCGCGGCCATGAGCCCGGCGCCGCCCGGGGCGAGCGCCGCCCGTGCGCGCGGCTCGACCCGCAGATACTCCGCGCTGCGCCCGAACAGATCCACCGACAGGTACGAATCCGACTGGAAGAAGCGAATACGCCGCAGCCGCTCCTGGGACACGCGGCTGGCCGTGAGGTTGGCGACACAGCCGTCCGGGAATTCGAGCCGCGCGTTGGCGATGTCCTCGTTGTCCGACAGCACCGCAACGCCGACCGCCGAAATCGATTCGGGCACCTGGCCGGTGGCTTCGAGCACCAGGTCGATGTCGTGGATCATGAGATCGAACACCACGTCGATGTCGAGGGAGCGCGGCTGGAACATCGCGAGGCGATGGGCCTCCACGAACTTGGGCTCGCGCACGCGCTCGCGCGCCACGGCCATCGCCGGGTTGAAGCGCTCGACGTGCCCGACCCGAAGCGTGCGACCGGCGCGCTCCGCCGCGCCCAGGATCGAATCCGCCTCGGCGGTCGTGACGGCCAGCGGCTTCTCCACCAGCGCGTGGACGCCCGCCGCGAACGCGGTCTCCGCGGCCGCGCGATGGGCGATGGTCGGCGTGGTGATCGACACCGCGTCGACCTCGGCGAGCATCGCCTCCGGCGTCTCGAAACCGCGGCACCCGTGCGCTTCGGCCACCTTCCGGGCGCGGTCCACCGCCGTGTCGTAGAGGCCGACCAGCCGGATCGTGTCGTCCGCGGCGGACAGCTCGTGCCAGACGCGCGCGTGCTTCTCTCCCCACGCTCCCACGCCCCAGACGCCGACGCGCAGTGCCGCGCTCATCGTGACAAACCGCGGGAGGAGGTCTCGGCGAAGCGCGCGAGCATCTCGACCTCGGCCACGTCCGGGAATTCGGCCCGCATCCGCGCCACCGCCTCGGGAACCGTTGCGCCGTCACGGAAGAGGATCCTGTAGGCGCGCTCGAGCGCGTCGCACACGCTCTTCGAGAAGCCGCGGCGCTGGAGCCCGATCGAATTGATGCCGGCCAGCCGCGGAGGGCTTCCCGCCAGCTTCACGAACGGGGCCACGTCCTGCGTGATGCGCGAGCCTCCGCCGGCCATCGCGTGGCGGCCGACGCGCACGAACTGGTGGATCACCGTGCCTCCGCCCACGATCGCCCAGTCCTCGATGGTGACGTATCCGGCCATCTGCACCGCGTTGGCGATGATCACGTGATCGCCGACGGCGCAGTTGTGCGCCACGTGCGAGTAAGCCATGAGCAGGCAGCGGCTGCCAATCCGGGTGGTGGCGCCGGGCTCCGTGGCGAGGTTGGCGGTCACGTACTCGCGGATCTCGGTGTGATCGCCGACTTCCATGTACGACGGCTCGCCGCTGTATTTGAGGTCCTGCGGCGGGCTTCCGACCACCGCGCCATGATGGAGCTTGCAGCCCTTGCCGATCCTCGTCCAGCCGGTCACGAGCGCGTGACCCCCGATGCTGGTCCCGTCGCCGATCGTCACGTGGGGGCCGATGATCGCCCCCGGTCCGATGACCACACCCGTCCCGATCTGGGCCTTGTCGTCCACGAACGCGGCCGGATGGATGGCGGTGCTCATGATGAGCGCCGGTCCACGACGGTCGCCAGCAGCTCCGCCTCGGCCACGAGCTGGTCGTCGACGAAGGCCTCGCCGCGCATCTTGCTCGTTCCCTTGCGGAGCTTGAGCAGGGTGAGGACGAAGCGGAGCTGATCGCCGGGCACCACCGGGCGGCGGAACTTGGCGCCGTCGATGCCCATGAAGTACATCAGCTTGCTCATCGGGTCGTCCACCGAGTTGAGCAGCAGCAGTCCCCCGACCTGGGCCATCGCCTCGATGATCAGCACCGCGGGCATGATGGGGTGGCCAGGGAAGTGCCCCTGGAAGAACGGCTCGTTGATGGTGACGTTCTTGACGCCTTCGATGCTCCGCCCTTCCTCGATGCGGGTGATGCGGTCGACGAGGAGGAAGGGATAGCGGTGGGGCATGATGTCCATGATCGCCGTGATGTCCCACTCCTCGGCGGGACGGCCGGCGCGGCGGCCCGGCAGCGGCAGGGTCTCCTTGAGGTGCTTGACGAAGGCGACGTGGCTCTGATGTCCCGAGCGCTTTGCGGTGACGTGTCCGAGCAAGGGTCCACCGAGCAGGAAGAGGTCGCCCACCAGATCGAGCACTTTGTGGCGCACGAACTCGTCGGGGAAGCGCAGAGGCTCTTCGTTCAGCACCCGCTCTTCGCCCACCACGACGGCATTCTCGAGACGCCCGCCGCGGATCCAGCCCGCTCGGCGCAGCGCCTCGACGTCGCGCTCCAGCACGAAGGTGCGCGCGGGCGCGATCTGCTCGACGAACGACTCCGGGGTGATGTCGAGCGAGAACGCCTGGCGACCGACCACCCGATTGTCGTAGTCGATCAGGAAGCTGATCTTGAACCCGTCGTAGGGCGTGGCCTCGAGCTCGATGCCGTTCTCGGACCAGCTCACGGGCTTGGTCACCTTGATGTGACGCTTCGGCCGCTCCTGCTCGACCACGCCGGCCTGCGTCAGCAGCGCGGCGATCGGCGCGGCGCTGCCGTCGTCGGGCTCGGGGGTCTCCATGGCCGTGGTCTCGATCACGAGGTTGTCGATCCCGAGGCCGGCCACGGCGGCCAGGATGTGCTCCATGGTGTGGATCTGGACGTCGCCCTGCTGGAGGATGGTGCGGCGGCCGGCCTGCGGATCGAAGTGCGCGTTCTCGGGCCGCACGAGGACTTCGGGACGCCCGGGAAGATCGGCGCGCACGAAGCGCACCCCGCTGTTGGGCTCACCCGCCCGGAAGGTCACTTTGCAGCGCTGCCCGGTATGGAGTCCGACTCCCTCGAACGACACCGCGCGGCCGATGGTGCGCTGCGGCTTGAGGGTCACCGCACTTTCTCCTCTGCCTCCTGCCGCTCGAGCTTCTGCACGCGATCCTCGACCTCGCGCAGGCGCTGGAACATGGTGGGCAGCTTCTGCAGCGTGGCCTGGAGCCGCTTCCACAATCCGTGCTGCATCGCCGGGTAGCCGGTGACCACCGTATGGGCCGCGACCGACTTGGTCACTCCGCTCTGCGCGCCGACCATGGCGCCCTCTCCGACCGTGATGTGCCCGACCAGCCCCGCCTGGCCGCCGATCGTCACGTAGTCCGCCAGCTCGGTGCTGCCGGAGATGCCCACCTGAGCGACCACGATGCAATGCTTGCCGATCATCACGTTGTGGCCGATCTGCACCAGGTTGTCGATCTTGGTGCCGTCACCGATCCTGGTGCTGTGCGTGGTGGCGCGGTCGATGGTGGTGTTGGCGCCGATCTCGACGTCGTCGCCGATCTCCACGTTCCCCACCTGCGGCACCTTGTGATAGCGCCCCTGGTCGAAGGCGAAGCCGAAGCCGTCGCTGCCGACCACGACTCCGGGATGGAGGATGCAGCGTGCGCCCAGCACACAGTCCTCCCGGATCGTGACGCGCGGATACAGACAGGTCCTCTCGCCGATCACGGCGCGCGGCCCGATGTAGCCGTACGCCATCACCACCGAGCCGTCGCCCAGGCGGGCGCCCGGCTCGATCACGCACCAGGGACCGATCGAGACGCCTTCGCCGAGCTGCGCGTCGCTCGCCACCACCGCCGTCGGATGGATGCCGGGCGGCTGGCGATCGCGATCGGGACGGAAGATGCGCACCGCCTGCTGGAACGCGAGGTAGGGGTTGTCCACGAGGATGAGCGGCACGCTGCATTGCCGTGTGTCGCGAGCGCAGATGACGGCGGACGCCCGGGTCTCGTCGAGATAGGCGTCGTACCGGGAATTGGCGATGAACGTGAGATCCCCGGGCAGCGCTTCACGAATGCCCGCCACGTCACGGATCTCGATCGAACCGTCGCCGAGCAGCTGCCCGTTCAGCTCGGCGGCCAGATCCTTCAGGGTGCGCGTCACCATGCCAGGACCCTCCTCAACGGGTGCCCTGTCCGACGCGGGTATTGAGCTCGCGAACCACCTCGGCGCTCAAGTCCAGGCTGCGATCCGCATAGACGATCGCGCCGCCCGCCGCGTCGAACACGATGTCGAGACCTTTCTCTCCCGCCAGCTTCTCGACCACCGTGCGAATCTGCTCGACGATCTCCCTCGTCGTCCGCTCGTTCTCCTGCGAAGCGCGTCCAGTCGGTCCCCAGATCTCCTGAACGAAGGCTTCGTATCCCTGGATGGCCTTCTGCAGCGCTTCCTCCTTCTCCTGGCGCTTCACGCTGGAGAGGATCGGCCCCTGGTCCCTCATCTCGGCTCGCAGCTGGTCGACGACCTTCTGCTTCTCCGCGGCCTCGCTGCGCCAGTTCTGCACCTGGCGGTCGAATTGCTGCTGCGCTTCCTGGGCGAGCTTGTACTCCTGGAAGATCTTCGCGGAGTCGATGAATCCGATACGGGTGTCGGCGGCTCTGGACGGGGACCATGACGATGCCAGCAGCAGCGCCAGCACCGCCGTCCACCGTGCCACCTGTCCTCGGACGCGAGCCATTCGGTCGATCGGCCTCAGGGGTTCTAGAAGGACGTCTGTCCGAGCAGGAAGTGACCCACCCACTTCGGGCGGTCTCGGAGGTCCCCGCGGTTGAATCCGTAGCCGAAATCGAAGCCGATGTTGCCGAGCAGGGGGATTTCGAGACGAATACCTACACCTGCGCCCATCTTGAGGTCGAAAGGCCGGGCTTCCCGCATCAGGTCCCAGGTATTCCCCGCGTCGAAGAACAACACAGCATGCAGGGGGTGCGCAATTGCAAACTGCTGCTCGATGGAGTACGAGGTCATGAACTGGCCGCCCGGATAGCGGGACACGGTCGTGACCGTGTCGAAAACGGTCGAGTCGTTTATCACCCGGGTGGTGATGTTGTCGACATCCCGAATGAACTTCTCCGGAACGACCATGTAGTCCTCGTAGCCGCGCAAGGGATCGATGGTCGTTCCCCCTCCCAGCCGGAAGCGCTCGTACTGCGGCACCGGGAAGTTCTGGTCCGCGTACTTGCCGACGAAGCCGACTCGCGCCCGCACCATGGTCGTCCAGGTCGGGATGATCGAGCGGAAATACGCGCGCCCTTCGAGCCGCTCCTTGTGGAAGTTGATCGCGCCTCCGAAGGGACCGCCGGCGGCCTCGGTCTCGATCGAGAGCTGCGTCCCGCCCGTCGGGTAGAACGGGTTGTTCCTGCTGTTGCGGACGAAGAAGGCGCTCATGCTGCTGCTCAGGGTGGCTTTGCCGTTCTCGAGCCCGCGAAGCACGATCGAGTCCTGCGGCGAGAGATTGACCTTGTCGATGTGGATCGTGACGTTCTCGAGCTGGTACGTGAGCGATCCGCGCGCATAGTCCGGCCAGGCCAGTGGCCGGCCGATCCGCACCGACCCGCCGTCGCGCTTCTCTTCGTAGAGGTCCAGCTCGCGGTTGGTGCGGAACGCCGAGAACCCGAGCAGCGTCGGTGTGTCGCGGAACCAGGGCTCGGTGAAGCTGATGAAGTAGTCGCTCCGCTTGGCCCCGCGCTCCAGATGGAGCGAAAGGTTCTGGCCGTTGCCGAGCACGTTGTTGTGGCCCAGCTCCAGGAATCCGGTCACGCCGCTCTGCGCGGTGTATCCCGCGCCGGCCGAGGCCGTGCCGACCTGCTTCTCCTTCACCTTGAGCGTGATGTCCACATCGGTGCTCTCGGCCGGGACGAAGTCGATCTGGACGTCCTCGAAGAATCCGAGGCGGAACACGTCGCCCTGCGAGCGGACGAGCGACGAGCGCTTGAAGCGGTCGCCTTCGTGGATGTCGATCTCGCGCCGGACCACCTTCTCCCGGGTCCCGTGGTTGCCGGTGATGTGGATGTAGCGGACGTTGGACGGCGATCCTTCCTGGACCAGGAACGCCACGTCGACGGCCGAGTCACGGACGTTTTCGCGCGGCTCGATCCCGAGGTAGAGATAGCCCTCCTCGGCGTACGCCGCGTAGGCGTCCTGCACGGCTTTCTGGACCTTCGAGCGGTCGTACACATCGCCCGGCTGCGCGGTCCAGAAGCGGGCCAGCGTCGCCGGCCGCAGCACCTGGTTGCCGGTCCACATGCCGGTGCCGAAGACGTAGCGGCGGCCTTCTTCGATGGTGAAGACCAGAGTGAGGTCGCGCGGCCCCTTGCCGGGCTTGAGCTCGTGCGAGACCAGACGCACGTCCCGATAGCCGTGGTTCCAGTAATACTCCCTGAGCTTCTCCAGGTCCTCGGCGAACGACTCGTCCTTGATCTCTCCGCCTCCGAAGAAGCCCTTGGTCTTGGTGGCGATCGTCTTCTTGAGCTTGGCCGGGTCGAACGCCTTCATGCCGACGAACTCGACCTTGGTGACGCGGACCCGCTCGCCTTCGCGCACGGCAAAGGTCACCTTGACCCGATTGCCCGCGGTCGAGTCCACCTTGGCATCGATGGTGGCGCGCCCGAATCCTTCCTCGCGGTAGTACTTGAGCAGCGTGTCCACCTGGGTCTGCACGAGCGTCGGCGTGTAGGGCTCCCCGACCCGGAGGAAGAGCTTCTTTTCCAGCTCGTCGGTCTCCCGCCTCTTGTTTCCGGTGAACTCGATGGCGCCGATCCGCGCGCGCTCGACGACATGGATCACCAGATCGACCTCGTTCCCGCGCGGCAGACGCTCCACCCACGCGTCGGCGAAGAGGCCGAGCGCGAACAGCTTGTGGATGCCCCGTTGCACGGCTTCGAGGCTGAAGCGGGACCCAGGAATGACTTCGAAGGAGCGGATGATCCGTGCGGTGTCGGTGGCGACGTTGCCCTGGACCGAGATGTGCCCGACGAACGATGGCGCCACGCGGGTGGTGTCCCGGCTCGGCGCCGGCGCGGGCGTGGGCGCAGGAGCATCCTGGAACGTGCCGGGAGCCGCCGCGGTGTCGGGTGCGGCGGATGGCGTCACCGCCTGCTCGACGGCGCCCTGCGCACCGGTCGAGTCGGACGGCGAGAGGGCCGGAGCATCGGGACCCTGAGCCCCGGCCGAGGCGGCCATGAAGGCCACCAGGACCAGGGAGACGACGAGCTTAGGCGCCAGGCGTGACCGGCGCAGGAGCGGGAACCGGCTCCCGGGCCGGAGCGAAAGAGAGACCATCCTCTTTACGAGTGACCATGACCTTGATGCCGGCTGGGAGCTGTCCGCGCAGGATGAACTCGGAGAGCGGGTCTTCGAGCAAACGCTGGATCGCCCGCTTGAGCGGCCGAGCGCCGAGCGAGGGATCGAACCCGCGCTCGATGAGGAGCTCGACGGCATCCGTGGTGATGTCGAGATGGATGTCCTGGGCACGCAGTCGCTCCCTGACTTGCCCGAGCAGGATTTCCACGATCTTGCGCATGTCATCCCGGGTGAGCGCGTGGAACACGATGACGTCATCGATTCGATTGAGGAACTCCGGATTGAAGGCTCGCTTCAGTTCGTCCTGAACTGTGCTCTTGATGGCCTGGAACTGCGCCGCACCACCCTCGACCTGCTTGAAACCGAGGTGCTTCCCTCCCGCGGCGATCTGCCGTCCGCCCAGGTTCGACGTCATGATGACGACGGTGTTCTTGAAATCCACACGGCGGCGCGAGCTGTCGGTCAGGACGCCGTCATCCAGGACCTGAAGCAGGACATTGAACACGTCCGGATGCGCTTTTTCAATCTCGTCGAGCAGCACCACCGAGTAGGGCTTGCGGCGAACCTTCTCGGTCAGCTGGCCGCCTTCCTCATACCCCACATACCCCGGGGGCGCTCCCACGAGGCGTGACACGGAGAACTTCTCCATGTACTCCGACATGTCAATCCTTATCAAAGCGTCCTCGTCGTCGAACAGGAACGCGGCGAGCTTGCGCGCCAGCTCCGTCTTGCCGACGCCGGTCGGCCCCAGGAAGATGAAGGAGCCGATCGGGCGCTTCGGGTCGCGCAGGCCGACCCGGTTGCGCCGCACGGCGCGAGCCACCGCCCCGACCGCCTCGTCCTGGCCCACGACGCCCTTGCGGAGCTCGTCCTCCATGCGCAGCAGCTTCTGCGTCTCTTCCTCGGCGAGCTTCACCACCGGAATGCCGGTCATCACCGAGAGCACCGCGGCGATCAGGTCCTCATCGACCTTGACGTCCTTGTCGCGCTTCGACTCGGCCCAGGACTTCTTGAGCTCGTTGCGGCGAGCCCGCAGCTCCTTCTCCTTGTCGCGCAGACGGGCAGCCTTTTCGTACTCCTGGCCGCGGATCGCGGCCTCCTTCTCCTTGACCACTTCCTCGAGACGCTTCTCGACTTCCTGGATCTCGCCCGGCACCGTGCTGACCGAGAGACGCGCCCGCGCACAGGCCTCGTCGATCACGTCGATCGCCTTGTCCGGGAAGTAGCGGTCGTTCATGTAGCGGTCCGCCAGCTTGACCGCCTGGATCAGCGCCTCGGGCGTGATGGTCACGCCATGATGCGCCTCGTACTTGTCCTTCAGCCCCTTGAGGATCTCGATCGTGTCCTCGACGCTCGGCTGATCCACCATGATCGGCTGGAAGCGGCGCTCGAGCGCGCCGTCCTTCTCGATGTACTTGCGGTATTCGTCGAGCGTGGTGGCCCCGATGCACTGCAGCTCGCCCCGCGCCAGCGCCGGCTTGAGCATGTTCGAGGCGTCGATCGCGCCCTCGGCGCCGCCCGCACCCACGATGGTGTGCAGCTCGTCGATGAAGATCACCGTGTCCTTGGACTCGCGAATCTCGTTCATCACGGTCTTGAGGCGCTCCTCGAACTGGCCGCGGTATTTGGTGCCGGCCACCACCGCCGCCAGGTCGAGCGTGACGATGCGCTTGTTGCGCAGGCTCTCCGGCACCTGGCCGGAGACGATGCGCTGCGCGAGACCTTCGGCGATCGCGGTCTTGCCGACGCCGGGCTCGCCGATCAGCACCGGGTTGTTCTTCTTGCGCCGCGACAGCACCTGGATGACGCGCTCGATCTCTTTTTCGCGTCCGATCACCGGGTCCAGCTTGCTCTCGCGCGCGAGCTGCGTCAGATCGCGCCCGAACTGGTTGAGCGCCGGCGTCTCGGGGCGCTCCTCGCGCTCCTGGCCGCTGGGCGCCGGCTGGCCGCCCAGGAGCTTCAGCGTCTCCTCACGGACCCGCTTGCGGTCCACGCCGAGCTCGAGGAGCACTTTGGCCGCCACGCCTTCACCTTCACGGATGAGACCGAGCAGCAGGTGCTCGGTGCCGACGTAGTTGTGTCCCAGCGAGCGCGCCTCCTCGACCGCCAGCTCGAGCACGCGCTTGGCGCGCGGCGTGAAGGGGATCTCACCGATGGTCATGGTGCCGCCCGAGGCGCTCACCATGTTCTCGACCTCCTGGCGGATGCGGTCGAGGTCGAGACCCAGATTGTTGAGCACCGTCGCGGCGATTCCCTCGCCCTCCCGGATCACGCCCAGCAGCAGATGCTCCGTGCCGATGTAGTCGTGCTGGAGGCGGGCCGCTTCTTCTCGCGCCAGGTAGATGACCTTGCGCACTCGCTCCGTGAATTTGTCGTGCAATGGATGCCCCTTTCAGACGAGCTCAGGCACCGGCGTCTCGCTCGGCGGCAGCCAAGCGCTGCCGCACGAGCTGCGCCCGGTAGACGTTTCGCTCCTCGGGCGTCAGCTCACCGCCATATTCGCGCTGCAGGTGCGCCGGTTGCGTCAGCACCAGCAGCTCGTTGATCACGCGCAGCGGGCACAACCCGGGGAGCCCCATCGACACCCCGAGCCGCACCGCCGAGCACAAGTTGATGACTTCCTGGGCCGAAACGGACCGACAGTAGCGCAGCAGCCCGTAGGCCCGCCACACCTTGTCTTCGATCTGAAGGCGCGCGTCTCGCACCAGACGCTCGCGCGCCCTCGTCTCGGTCTCCATGATCTGCCGAGAAACGCGGTCGAGGCTCTCGATCGATTCGCGCTCGCTCTGCCCCAGCGTGGTCTGGTTCGAAACCTGGAAGAGATTTCCCATGACGTTGCTGTGCTCTCCGTACAGGCCGCGCACGTTGAGGCCCACCTGCATCACGCTCTTCAGGACGCGGTCGATCTCCTTGAGCAGGACGAGCGCCGGAAGGTGGATGAGCACCGAGGCGCGAAGGCCGGTGCCGGTGTTGGTGGGACACGACGTCAGGTAGCCGATCTCCTCGGAGAACGCGAAGTCGAGCGCCTGGCTCAATTCGTCGTCGGCCTTGTCCGCGGCGCCCCAGGCCTCGGCGAGCTGGAAGCCCGACGCCATCGACTGGAGCCGGAGGTGGTCCTCTTCGTTGATCATCAGCGACAGCCGCTCTTCCGGACCGACCAGGATCCCGCGCGGACGTCCGCCGTCGCCGAGCTCGTGGCTCACGAGATGACGCTCGACCAGGATCTGGCGGTCGATGCCGGTGATCTCGTTCATGCGGAGCAGCATGGCTCCGGTGAAGGACGTGGTCGCCGACGCCGCGCTCGCGACGCTGGCGACGACGCCCTGCAGCTGTTCCTCGCGGGCGCGATGCGTGAACGGCACGGTGGCCAAGTTGCGGGCCAGCCGCATGCGGGTCGAGACCACGAGCTCCGAGTGCGGGCCATCCCCCGACAGCCACGGGCTGGGGCGGGAGACCAGCTGCTCGAAGCGAGCCGCCGAATCGCTCATGTGCCGGACTCGGATTGCGCGGCTTCGAGCCGCTTGATCTCGTCGCGCACCTCGGCCGCGCGCTCGAACTCCTCGCGTGCCACCGCGCGCTGCAGCTCATCGTAGAGCCGCTGCACCTGGCGGGCGCGGGATACCAGCTGGCCGTCGCTGGCCGGGGCCTTGCCCTTGTGGCGGGTGTCGCCGTGAATGCGCCGCAGCAGCGGCCGAAGCTGGAACTGGAACGCGTTGTAACACTCCGCGCAGCCCAGACGTCCGGTTTCCTTGAAGGCCGAATAGAGCAGCCCGCAGCGCGGGCATTGAACCGATCCGACGCGCTCTTCCTCGTTGGACGCCATGCTGTTGATCATTCCGGCGAAGGCAGCGGCAACGTCGAATTTCTCCTTCAGCGGCTTGACGGGCTCGGTGAAGCCCTTCTCCTCCGCGCACACTTCGCAGAGATGGTATTCGGACATCTTGTTCTCGACGATCTGGGTGAAGTGGAGGACCGCGGGATTCTTGCCGCAGATCTGGCAGAGCATGGCGAGCCCCCTCAGCGGACGGGCGCGAGCCGACCGGCCTCGAGCCTCAGGACCCGGTCCGCAATCGCGGCGAGCCTATCATTGTGGGTCACGATCACAAACGCCTGCCGGTCACGGTGCGCCAGAGTGACCATGAGCTCGTGCAAGGTCTCTGCTCCGGCCTGATCGAGGTTGCCGGATGGCTCGTCGGCCATCACGAGCTCGGGCCCGGCAACGAGCGCGCGCGCTACGGCCACGCGCTGCGCCTCCCCTCCCGAGAGCTGCGCGGGTGTGTGCTCCCAGCGCTCGGGAAGACCCACCGACTCGAGCGCGCGACGCGCACGAGCCTGCGCGGCCGTCCGATTCTCACCCGCAATCAGCAGTGGCATCATCACGTTCTCTTCGGCGTTGAACTCGGGGAGCAGATGATGGAACTGGAACACGAATCCCAGGTGTCGAGCCCGGAACCGAGCCAGCTCTCCTTCTCCTAACTCTTCGACCTTTCGGCCCCGAATCTCCACCGAACCCCGATCGGGCCGATCGATCGTTCCAAGAATGTTCAACAGCGTGCTCTTTCCGACGCCCGAAACGCCGACGATCGCGACGACCGACCCCCGTTGGACGCTAAGTTCAATCCCACGGAGGACTTCGAGCCTTCCGGATGGAGCGGGATACGCCTTTTCGATGCCGGACGCGGTCAGAACGACTTGATTCGATTCAAACCCCTCGGTCCCAGGATCTTGTCCGGTTTTCATCAAGTCCCCCTCATCCCTGGCGCCGGATGGCTTCGACGGGATCCAGCATCGAGGCGCGCCAGGCCGGATAGAGGGCCGCGGCGAGACACAGCGCGAGGGCGGCGGCGACGACCGACACGAAGTCACCCAGCTCGGGACGAACCGGAAGGCGCTCGATGAAATAGACATCGCCCGGCAGCTGGACGAAGGGATACGTCCGGAGCAGCGAGATCAGTCCCCAGCCCAGAGCCGTGCCCAGCATCGTTCCCAGGCCGCCGATCAGGAGTCCTTCCCAGAGGAAGACGCGGAGCACCACGCTCCTCGACGCGCCGAGCGCCTTGAGCACGCCGATGTCCCGGCGCTTCTCCAGCACCACCATGAACAGCGTGCTCACGACGTTGAAGGCCGCGACCAGGATGATCAGCGCCAGGATCACGAACATCACCGTCTTCTCGAGCTTCATCCACGTGAACAAATTGCGGTTGAGCTCGATCCAATTGTTGGCGTGTAGCCGCGGATCGCCGATCGCGCGCAGCAGTCGTGACGCCGCGCGCGGCGCGTCGAACATGTCGACCAGCCGTACCTCGATGCCCGTGACCGCGGCCCCGAGGTCGAAGAAGTCCTGGGCCGCGGGGATGGCGACGAATCCGAAGCTCGAGTCGTACGTATAGAGGCCGGAAGAAAAGAGGCCCACGACGCGGAAGCGCCGCAGCTTGGGCGCGTAGCCCATCGCGCTGCGATCCGCGGCCAGTGAGGCGAGCACGACCGTGTCGCCCACGGCCGCGCCGATGCGGGCCGCCAGCTCGGTGCCGAGGACGACGCTCGGCATGGCGAGGTCCGCGGGGATGGCGTCGAGCGACGGCGAGATGTTGTGCGCGACGGTCGTGACCCGGCGCTCCTGGCCGAGATCGATGCCCTTCACCACCAGGCCTTCGGCGCGGCCGCCGTAGATCACCATGGCCTTGGCGTAGGTGAACGGCGCCGCGCCCACCACTCCGGGCTGCCGCGCGGCGCGCGCGGCCAGCGAGTCGCCGCCGCGGATGGCCCCCTGCGTATCGCCGAGCAGAACCACGTGCGCGTCGGTGCCGGCGATCCGGGTCTGGATCTCGTTCTCGAAGCCGTTCATCACCGCCAGCACCGTGAGCAACGCGGTGACGCCCACGGCCACGCCGGCCACGGAGATTCCGGTGAGCAGGGTGATGAATGCGCTGCGGCGCCGGGTTCGAAGGTAGCGGGCCGCGATCCAGAGCGGCAGGTTCACCGGGGCGGGGCGCCTTCCGCCGCTTCCGCGGCCCCCGCCGTTGCGGGCTCTTCGGCGTCGGGATCCTCACGCCCTTCTTCGGGCCGGAGCTGCGGGAACAGGATCACGTCGCGGATGGAGCGCGAGTCGGTGAGGAGCATGGCCATCCGGTCGATGCCGATGCCGCAGCCCCCGGTCGGCGGCATGCCGTACTCGAGCGCCCGCACGTAGTCGAGGTCCATCGGCTGGGCTTCTTCGTCCCCTCCCGCCCGCAGCGCCGCCTGAGCCTCGAAGGCCCGGTGTTGCGCGTCGGGATCGTTCTGCTCGGAGAACGCATTCGCCAGCTCCATGCCGCAGGCGAACAGCTCGAAGCGCTCGACCACCGCCTGGTTGCGGCGGCTCGCGCGCGCCAGCGGCGAGGTCTCGACGGGATAGTCGGTCACGAACGTCGGCTGCGTCAGCGAGGGCTGGACCAGCTCGCTGAACAGGGCGTCGAGCAGGCCGCCCGCACCGAGACCGGGGCGGGTCTCGATGCCGTGCCGTGTGGCGAGCCGCTGGAGCTGCGCGCGATCGAGCGCGTCCACCGACTCTCCGGCCTTTTGACCGACGGCGTCGAGCATCGACAGCCGCGCGAACGGCGGCGTGAAGTCGAGCGTCTGCCCCTGGTAGTTCACGGTGCGGGAGCCGCCGGCATGCTCCGCCGCCGAGACGACGAGCGCTTCGGTGAGATCCATCATGTCGTTCACGTCGGCGAACGCCTGGTAGAACTCGAGCATCGTGAACTCGGGATTGTGCGTGCGATCCATGCCCTCGTTCCGGAAGTCGCGCGAAAACTCGTAGACGCGCTCGAGCCCTCCCACGATCAGGCGCTTGAGATAGAGCTCGTTCGAGATGCGCAGGTACAGATCCATGTCGAGTGCTTTGTGCTCGGTGACGAAGGGCCGCGCGAAGGCGCCGCCGTAGAGCGGCTGCAGCACCGGCGTCTCGACCTCGAGGAATCCCGCGCGCTCCAATCCCTCACGGAAGGCCGAGATGATTCGCGCCCGTCTGCGAAAGACCTCGCGCACCTCGAGATTCATGAAGAGGTCGGCGTAGCGCTGGCGGAAACGCGTTTCGGGATCGCGCAGGCCGTGCCACTTCTCGGGCAACGGTCGGAGCGCCTTGGCCAGCAGATCGACGCGGTCGGCGCGCACCGTGATCTCCCCGGAGCGGGTGCGAAACAAGGGCCCTTCCACGCCCGCCCAGTCGCCCACGTCCAGGAGCTCGTAGCGGCGGAACTGCTCCCCCATCTGGTCCGCGCGGAAGTACGCCTGGATCCTGCCGCTCGCATCCAGCAGGTGAGCGAAGCCGGCCTTGCCGTGGCCCCGCAGCGACACGACCCGGCCCGCCACGGACACCTTGTCCCCGGGCTCGGCGGTCACCTGATCGCCGAGCGCGAGCAGCTCGGCCGCATGGTGCGTGGGCTGGTAGCGGTACGCGTAGGGCTCGACGCCGAGCGCTCGCCATTGCGCGAGCTTCTCGCGTCGCTGGCGCATCAGCTCCTGAAGGGACATGCGACCGCGAGGATCAGCCGGCGCCCGCGCCCGCTGCGCGGTGCATGGTCTCGATCGCGAGCTTCGACGCCTCGGGGTCGATCGGCACCGGATACTGGCCGGAGAAGCAGGCGTGACAGAACCGCTTCCCGTCCTTCTCGCACAGAAGCAATCCGTCCAGCGAGATGTATCCGAGCGAGTCCACGCCCAGGTAGTCGCGGATCTCCTCCACCGTCTTGAGCGCGCCGATCAGCTCGCGGCGGCTCGGCGTGTCGATGCCGTAGAAGCATGGATGCGTCACCGGCGGCGAGCCTACCCGGAAGTGGACTTCGAGGGCGCCGGCGCGCCGCAGCACCCGGACCAGCTTGCGGCTGGTGGTGCCGCGCACGATCGAGTCGTCGACCAGCACCACGCGCTTCCCGTCGAGCACCTCGCGGACCGGGTTGAACTTGATCCGCACGCCGCTGTCGCGCTCGTCCTGCTTGGGCTGGATGAAGGTGCGTCCGACATAGTGGTTGCGGATGAGTCCGAGCTCGAAGGGAATCCCGGATTCTTCTGCGTAACCGAGCGCGATCGAGTTGCTGGAGTCGGGCACCGCGATGACCACGTCGCCCGGCGCGGGATGCTCCTGAGCCAGCCGGTGTCCGATGCGCCGGCGCACGCGGTCGACGCTCTCGCCGAACACGCGGCTGTCGGGGCGAGAGAAGTAGATGTGCTCGAAGATGCACTGCTGAATCTTCGTCGCCGCGGGAATCGCCTGGCGGCAGCGCATCCCGCGCGGATCCAGGCTCACCAGCTCGCCGGGCTCGACGTCGCGCAGGAAGTCGGCGCCCACCAGATCGAGCGCGCAGGTCTCGGAGGCCACCACGTAGCCGTCGCCGAGGCGCCCCAGGCACAGCGGGCGCAGCCCATGGGCGTCGCGCACCGCATAGACATGATCGCGGGTCAGCAGGATCAACGCGTAGGCGCCCTGGACCTGGCGCATCGCCTCGATCAGCGCCTCCTCGGGGCTCTCGCTGTTCGAGAGCGCCATGAGGTGCAGGAAGATCTCGGTGTCGAGCGTGGTCTGGAAGATCGAACCCGATCCTTCGAGGCCCTGCCGCAGCTCGCGGGCATTGGTCAGGTTGCCGTTGTGGGCGAGCGCAAGAGGACCCGATCGATAGACCACGCGCAGCGGCTGCGTGTTGTCGAGCGTGATGCTGCCGCTCGTCGAATAGCGGTTGTGGCCGATCGCGAGCTGGCCAGGAAGCTGGGCGATCGCCTGGTCGGTGTAGACGTCCGACACCAGGCCGAGCCCTTTCACGGTGTGGAACTCTCCGTCGTTGTCCGAGCTCACGATGCCGGAGGATTCCTGGCCCCGATGCTGGAGCGCGTGAAGGCCGAGGCGCACGACTTCGGCCGCGCGCGGCACTCCCACGGCGGCGAACACGCCGCACTCGTCGTTCCAAGCCTTGTCCGGGGTCCAGCCGGTCATCGCCTGCCTTTCGTCGAAGTCGCCTTGCGCCGCGCCGGAGTGCGGCCGGAAGCCGCGCCGGATCCAGTCTCGATCCACGGCACGGGCACCGAGCCCTCGGCCCACCGGCACTCCTGCGAGTGGGGATTGCAGAGTAACCCGTGCCGCCGACTCCGCACCAGCGCGAGGTCGCCGGCTCGAGCGTCGTCGACGCCCGGCTCGAACGACAAAGCCCACGCGATGCCTTCGCGAACGCTGACCGTGTCGCCGGTCTCGTGCTCCCACCAGCGCTCGGCGGCGGGGCGGCGCGCGCCGTCCTTCTCGGTCACCAATACCGCGCGCTCACCCGGCACGAGCGGTGCGGGGTCATCGGAAGACAGCCGCACGACGCAACGCTCCTTGTGCGGGTTGTAGAACTGCGTGGAGCCGTGGAGCAGCTCCTCCAGCCGCTCGCGCGCCGGCAACCGGCCTTCGAGCTCGACCAGCCGGATGCGGCGGAGCCGTTGCAGATGCTGTCCCGCGGCGAGCTGGCTCTTCGCCACGTCCAGCGCCGAAGCCGCCTCCAGGTCGTCCGCCTTCAGCTCGATCCAGGCCTGCGCCACTCTTCGCGTCTCCTTGCGTGCCATCGTCATCCCTCGAGATGCCGCTTCAAGCCGTGGAACAACGCGAGCCCCGGACCTTCGGCATCCGCGTGTCCTTGGTTCATCGCTTGCTCGCGCCGCTCCGACCACGGACCGCCGACGCTGCGCGCCAGCGCGCCCAGGTCCTGCGCGCGTTCGGGATGAGGCATCATCGCCAGCACGTTGCCCCGGTTGTTGCAGACCGCCGCGGCCGCCACCTCGGCGCCGTTCGGATTGGCGGGAAACCCGTCGGCCTCGGACCCGTCCGGATGCGCGTACCGCAGCGGGACCTGTCCCGCGCGCAGGAGCGACGGCATGCGCTCAGGATCATCGCTGGTGAAGCGGCCTTCCCCGTGGGCGATCGGGAGCGGCAGCACCGTGCCCGGCTCCAGGTGGCGGGTGAACACGCACGGCGACTTCTCCACCCGCGCATAGATCCAGCGCGCGTAGTAGCCGCCGCGATCGGTCATGCGATTGCGCGCCAGCGCCAGCTCGACCTGACCGTGATCGGGCACGAGCCCGGCCTCGACCAGCACCTGGGCGCCGTTGCAGATGCCGATCACCGGCTTGCCTCGATCGGCTTCCTCGGCGAGCACGTCGACCAGCGGATCCTTGGCGGCCAGAGCGCCC
This sequence comes from Candidatus Eisenbacteria bacterium, assembly GCA_035712145.1. Taxonomy (NCBI): domain Bacteria; phylum Candidatus Eiseniibacteriota; species Candidatus Eiseniibacteriota bacterium. Next base: position 43,024 of record DASTBI010000252.1, read on the forward strand.
GCACGCACGCGGTCCTGGTACGACCAGCCACCGGGAAGCAGGAAGGCGTCGTATGCCCGCAGGTCGCTGGGGGCGCGCGTCCAGCGGAAGACTTCCGCATCGAGACCCACGCGCGCCAAGGCGCGCACGCTCTCCGACTCGCAGTTGACCCCCGGGAACTGCACCACCGCCACGCGCGGCGCGCTCATGACTCGACCGTCTCGTTCCACAACGCTTCGAGCGGGCGCGCGGCCGCCTCGCGAAGCTCGCCGGCCACGCACTCCCATCGTTCTCCCGAAGGCTCGAGAACGCGCAATCGCTGCGAAGCCGCCACCGTCCCGATCGGCCAGGCCAGGAGCCCGCGCTCGCGTGCCGCCTGGAAGAGCCGCGCGGCGCGCTCGGGACTCACTTCGAAGACGATGCCGGGGCGCTCGCTGAACAGCGCCACCGCGCTGTCGGCTTCGAGGACGCCGAGGTCGATGTCGACCCCGAGCCCGTGCTCGACCGGGCTCGCGAGCAGCATCTCGACCAGCGCCACCGCCAGCCCTCCATCGGAGACGTCGTGCGCCGCGCGTACCCAGCGGCCTTCGGCAGCGAGCACCGCCAGCGCCTCGAGACGGCCTTCGCGCTCGAGGTTGAGCTCGGGAGGCGCCGTGCCCTGCTCGCCGAGCAGCTCGCGCGCGTAGGCGGACCCGGTGAGCTGGTCGCGCGGCTCTCCCACCAGCACCACGAAGTTTCCGGAGCGCGAAAGCGCTTGCGACACCACCGTGGACACGTCGCGAACCATGCCGGCCGCCATCACGATCGGCGAGGGCGGCACCGCGCGCTCGCCGGTCTGGTTGTAGAGGCTCACGTTGCCGCTGACGAACGGCAACGCCGCGCCGCGGCTCGCCAGCGATCCCAGCGACTCCGCCGCCACCGCCAGACCTTCGAGCGTGGCCGCCAGATCCCCCATCACGGCGGGGTCTTCGGGATGACCGAAGTTGAGGCAGTCGGTGAGCGCCCATGGCCGTCCGCCGACGCACGCCACGTTGCGGCAGGCTTCGGCCACCGCGTGACGGGCCCCGAGCTCGGGATCGGCCGAGCACCAGTAAGGATTGCCGCCAAGCGCCACCGCGATCCCGAGCTCGCGATCCGGGTGAGCGCGGAACACCGCGGCGTCGCCTTCACCCGGCCGGAGCCAGGTGCGGCCCTGCACCTCGGGATCGTAGTGACGGAACAGGTACTCGCGGGAGCAGCCGTTGTAGCTCGAAAGCAGCGTCAGCAGCGCGTCGCGGCCCGGCCGATGCTTGCGCGGCACCTTGAGCGGCGCCGCCGGCGGACGGCGTCGCGCGGGACGGTGCACCCGTCTTCCGGTGGTGATCGCCTCGACGGGACAGTCCACCAGCACTTCTTCCTTCCACGTCACGCGGTACTGCGCGTCGGTGGTGGCGTGTCCGATCACGCGCGCCGCGGCGCCGCCGTAGACACGGCCCAGCGCGAACTCCCGGTTATAGAGGTCGCACGCCTCCGCGGCGAACGATTCGGGCAGCACCCAGCAGTAACGCTCCTGCGTCTCGGCGCAGAGCAGCACCTCCGGCGGCACGCTCCTGGCCACCCGGTGGAGCGTCTCGAGCTGGATCTCGGCGCCTCGTCCGCCCGCCGCGGCCAGCTCGCTGGTCGCGCACGCCACGCCCCCCGCGCCGAGGTCCTTGAAGCCGGCGGGGATCCCGCGCTCGCGAATGCGGCGGAAGAGCTCCGCGTTGGCGACGTGGAGCACGCGCTTGAGGAACGGATCGGGAAGCTGCACCGCGCCGCGCTGGTCGCCATCGCCGAGCTCGCCCGATGCGAACGCCGCGCCGCCGAATCCGCTCTCGTCGGTGGGCTTGCCCACCAGCACGAACACCCATGGTCCTGGACCTTCGGGCACGCGGCTCCGCAGCAGTCCGTCCTTGGGGGCGATCCCGAGCGCCATCACGTTGACCAGGCAGTTCTCGTTGAACGCCTCGTCGAAATAGAGGTCGCCGCCCAGGTTCGGAACCCCGAGCGCGTTGCCGTAACTCGCGATGCCGTGCACCACGCCGCGCGCGATGTCGCGCGCCGGCACGCCTCCTTGCACCGGATGACCGAAGCGCAGCCCGTCCAGCACCGCCACCACTTCGGCGCCCATGCAGCCGACGTCGCGGACGATGCCGCCCACGCCGGTGGCCGCGCCTTCCACCGGCAGGAGCTGGCTCGGGTGGTTGTGACTCTCGTGCGCCATCACCAGCGCGAGGTCCTGGCAGGGCGCCGGCAGCGCGACGGCGCCCGCGTCCTCGCCCGGCCCGATCAGCACCTGGGGGGCCTCGGTCGGCAGCCGCTTGAGAAGATGCCGCGTGGATTTGTAGGAGCAATGCTCGCTCCACAAGATCCCGAACAGCACGGCTTCGGCCCAGCGCGGCGGCCGGCCCAGCAGCTCGAGCAGGAGCGTCACCTCGTCGGGCTCGAGCGACACGCCGGCAGCGGCCAGGCGTCGCGACACCGCGGCCGGATCGCGCGCCTCTTCCTGGGTGTACGCGGGAACCATCGGAGTCGTCACCGTCATCGCACGGGCTCCTCGGCTCGGTCGAACAGGTCGTTGACGTGGCGGAACGCGGGATCGAGCTCGAAGCAGGCCGCCAGCCGCTCCTGGCCGAGCACCTCGCGCACGCGCGGATCGGCTTCGAGCAGCGCGCGGAACGAGCCCCCGGAATCGAGTGCTTCGAGCGCGCTCTTCTGCACCACCCGGTAGGCTTCGTCGCGCGCCATGCCGGCGGAGGTGAGCGCGAGCAGCACGCGCTGAGAGTGAATCAGGCCCCCTCCCGCGTCCAGGTTGCGTCGCATGTTCTCCGGATAGACGCGCAGGTCCGCGAGCACCGCGGACAGCTCGTGGGTCATGAAATCGGCGACCAGAAAAGCGTCCGGCAGGATCACGCGCTCGACCGAAGAATGGCTGATGTCGCGCTCGTGCCACAGCGCCTGGTTCTCGAGCGCCGCCTGCGCATAGCCTCGCAGCAGACGCGCCAGCCCGCAGATGCGCTCGCATTGGACGGGGTTTCTCTTGTGCGGCATGGCCGACGAGCCCTTCTGCCCCTCGCGGAAGGGCTCCTCGGCTTCACGCACCTCCGTGCGCTGCAAGTGCCGCACCTCGAGCGCGATCTTGTCCAGGGTTCCGCCCAGCACCGCGAGCGCGCAGACGAGATGCGCATGGCGGTCGCGCTGCACCACCTGATTGGCGACCGGCTCGGCGCGCAAGCCGAGCTTCTCGAGCGCCAGGCGCTCGACGTCGGGCCCGAGATGCGCGAGCGTCCCCACCGCCCCCGAGATCTTCCCGACCGCCACGTCCTCGAGCGCATTCTCGAGACGATCCAGCTGGCGCCCGAGCTCCTCGCTCCACAGCAGCAGCTTGAGTCCGAAGGTGATGGGCTCGGCGTGGACACCGTGGGTGCGGCCCACCATCGGAGTGAGTCGGTGCTTCTGCGCCAGATCCCACGTGACGCGCCGAAGCGACCTCACGCCGCTCAGGAGATGCCGGCCGGCCTCGACCATCTGACAGGCGAGTGCGGTGTCCACCAGGTCGGAGGAGGTCATCCCCACGTGGAGCTCGCGCGCGCCCTCGTGGGCACTCTCGGCCACCATGCTGAGGAACGCGATGACGTCGTGCCGCACCTCGGCCTCGATCTCCGCCATGCGGGCGGCGTCGACTCGCGCCGTGCGGCGCACGCCTTCGGCCGTCCCCGGCGCCGCCCGCCCCAGCGATTCGCGGGCCGAGGTCACCGCCAGCTCGACGTCGAGCCAGAGTGCTAAGCGGTGCTCGTCACTCCAGATCCTCGCCATCTCCGGCCGGGAGTAGCGATCGATCATGGCTCGCGTCCTCCACGCGGAGCTTCGGCCAGCGTGAGACTCACGTTCTGCGTCCTCCCCTCGCGCTCCACGACCAGCTTGAGCTGGTCGCCGACCGCCGCGCCATAGATGCTTCGCTGCGCATCGTCCACCGAGTCCACGTCACGGCCGTTGACCTTGCGGATGCGGTCTCCGACCTGCACGCCCGCGCGCGCAGCCGGGCCGCCGGGCTCCACGCGCGAGACCACCATGCCGCCGAGATCCTTGAAGCCGAGCCGTTGCGCGATGTAGGGGGTGACCTGCTGGAGCGTCATGCCCGGCCAGGCCGTGCGGACCCGTCCGTAGGTCTTGATCTCCTGCAGGATGCGGCGGGCGAGATTGATCGGGATCGCGAACCCGAGCCCGATGGAGCCGCCGCCCTGAGTGAAGATGAAGGTGTTGATCCCGATCACCTCGCCCTCGGCGTTCACCAGAGGGCCTCCGCTGTTGCCGGGATTGATGGCGGCGTCGGTCTGGATCATGTTCTTGTACATCCCCGACTCGGTGACCTCCGACTTGATGTCTCTGCGCGTCGCGCTCACTACCCCCGCGGTCACCGTCGGCTGCGTGTCGTTGAGCAGGTAGCCGAAGGGACTGCCGATGGCGATCGCCCATTCGCCCACCACGAGCTCGTCGCTGTTCCCCATCGGTGCGGCCGGCAGATTCCGGCCTTCGACCTTCAGCACCGCGAGATCGTAGAGGTCGGTGGTGCCGAGGATCTTCGCCGGCAGCTGGCGCCCGTCAGCCAAAGTCACCTTCACTTCCTGCGCGTTCCTCACCACGTGACCGTTGGTGAGCACGATGCCCGAAGGATCGATGATCACGCCCGATCCGAGGCCCGGAATCTTCTGCTCGTACTCCATGGGCGGGAAGAACCGGTCGAAGAAATCGTCCCGCAGCATGCCGGCGAAGGGGTCCGCGCGCACGGTGCGGGTGGCCACCACGCTGACCGAGACCACCGCGGGACTGACTTTCTGCGAGGCGGTGACGATGGCGTTGCGCCGCGAGGTCGGCAGGTCGGCGGCCTGCGCCGCCGGCGGCCGCGTCGTCAGCTCGGGACGCAGAGCCAGCCACACCCCCAGCGCGCCCGCCAGGACGCCGAGTGCGAAGCCCGGCCAGCGCGGGCGGCTCATGCGACCTCCGCGGGGTAGAACACCTGCTCCAGGCAGAGCCCCTCGGGCGGAGCCGTAGGCCCCGCCTGGGCGCGCGAGCGCGACTCGAGGATCGCGCGCATCGCCGCGGCGGAGTCCTTGCGATTCATGAGCGCCAGCGCGGTGCCGACCACGTTGCGCACCATGTGATAGAGGAAGTGGTCGGCCACCAGATCGAGCTGGAGTCCTCCCTCCCAGCGCCGCCACGAGGCGTGGTGCACGTGGCAGAGAGTGGTCGTCGTCGAGCCGCCGCTCGCGGCGAACGCCGCGCAATCGTGCTCGCCTTCCAACGGCCGAACCGCGGTTTCCAGCGACACCGGGTTCAACGCGCGCCCGGGGTGCCAGGCGATTCTCTGCAGCAGGACGTCGCGCCGCTCGAGCAGGCGGTAGGCATAGCGCCGGGCGCCGGCCGAGCGCCGCGCGTCGAAAGCCGGGCCGACGTCGCGAGCGGCGAGCACGTGCAGGTCGACGGGAAGGTGGCGGCGCAGCAGCGGCGCCAGCGCGCGCGCCGGAAGACGGGTCGACGAGGAGAAGCTGGCCACCTGGCCGCGCGCGTGACAGCCGGCGTCGGTTCGACCGGCGCCGGTCAGCCGCACTCGCTCTTTCAGCACCTCGCTCAACGCATCCTCCAGAACGCCCTGCACCGTCCGCAGCTTCGGCTGGAGCTGCCAGCCGTGGAACTCCGTGCCGTCGTAGGCCACGTCCAGGCGCAGCGTTCGCATCGGCTCAACCTCGCCATAACAACGCCGCCCCCGCCACGGCGATGCCGGCCACGCCCCAGGCAGTGGGATGCCCGAGGCCCGGGGTCAGGTCCAACGGCCGCGTCCGGTACCCCCGGGCCTCGAGCGCGAGCGCCACGCGCTCGGCCCGTTCCAGCGAGCTCACCAGGATCGGAACCGCGGCCGCCCGCCGGCGCTGCCACCACTCGCCCGCCCCGCGCGGCGCACGTCCCGCGCGCAGATCCTGGACGCGCGCGATGCGCCGCGCCTCGCCGCCCATCAGCGGCGCGAAGCGGAGCGCCAAGCCGACCACGGTCCTGAGCTCGCGCACCGGGACTCGGAGTCGCTCGAGCGGAACCAGCCAGCTCGCCAGCTGATCCGCGGAGCGCTCCCCCGGCCATGCCGCACGCAGTCCCTGGAGTGAAGCCATGGCGCCCAGGAGCCGCATCATCAGCAGCGCGCCGAGCTCGAGGCCTTCGCGGGTGGGTGCGTGTCCCGCGATCGACGGCCCGGCGGCCAGTGGCCGGCCAGGAATGAGGTAGAGGTTGACCACGATGCCGAGCACCACGCTGATCAGCAGCGTCACGCGCCACCGCCGGTTCGGCCACGGCGCGCGCATCGCGATCGCGGCGCCCGCGGCGAGCGCCAGGCAGAGCGCGCCGGTCTCGAGCCGTCCCGCCACCAGCGAGCCGATCAGGGTCCCGATCAGGAGCGGCGCCACGGCGGCCCGCGAGGCGCGCGCGTCGCTCATCGCCGCCCCGCCGTCGACGCTTCCAAAAGCTCGGCCAGACGCTCCGCGATCTGCACGGCATTGGTGGCGGCGCCCTTGCGCAGGTTGTCCGAGACCACGAAGAAGAGCAGACCGCGGGCATTCGTGAGGTCGCGCCGCACCCGGCCGATCAGCACGGTATCGCGGCCGGCCACGTCGAGCGGAGTGGGATAGCGGTCCGCGCCGGGATCGTCCATCAGCTCGATGCCGGGGCACGCCTTCCACAGCGCGCGGGCGGCGTCGGGTGTGATCGCGCTGTGCAGCAGCACCGACACCGCGGCGCCGTGACCCACCCGTACCGGCACCCGCACCGCCGTGGCGGAAATCGCGAGATCCGGAATGCCGAGGATCTTGCGGCTCTCCCACACCACCTTCATCTCTTCGCGGGTGTAGCCGTTGTCCTCGAACCGATCGATGCGCGGGACCACGTTGAACGCGAGCGCCGGCGTCCCGTCGGCGCGGCGCGGCGGATCGCCGTCCAGTCCCGCGCGGATGCCCTGCTCCATCGCCTCCAGCGTATCGCTGCCTCCGCCCGACGCCGACTGGTACGTGGCGACATGCACACGCTCGATCCCGACGTCACGGGCCAGCGGCGCGAGCGCCATGACGATGGCGATCGTCGAGCAGTTGGGATTGGCCACCAGAGTCGAGCTCGCGCTCAGACGATCGGCGTTCACCTCGGGCACGATCAGCGGCACGTCCTCGAAGTAGCGAAAGGCGCTGCTGTTGTCGACCACGCGCGCGCCCGCGGAGCGGGCGACCTCGGCCCATGCCTGGCTGATCTCGTTGGCGCAGGTGAAAAGTGCCAGGTCCACCTGCGCGAAGGCTTCGGGACTCACCGGCTCGACGCGCACGGCTTCACCACGGAAGGGCAGCGATCGCTCGCCGCGATCCTCCCGATCGCTGGCCAGGAGCTTGAGCGTGCGCACCGGGAAGCGGCGCTCTTCCAGGACGGTGAGCGCGGTCCTCCCGACCAGGCCCGTGGCCCCCAGAATGGCCACCGAATGGCTCACGGCAGGCGCCTCACGCGGGACAACGTTGGCGTCGCTCCTCGAAGGGATGTGGAGGTTTTTGTGAAGGCGCATCGTAGGCGGGCGCGCGCCGGCCTGTCAACGCGCCCGGCGCTCAGGGGCGTCGCCGCCGCGGGAACAGCAGCGCACCCACCATCGCCCAGGCCATCCACGCGGGCCAGTCGCCGATCCGGTTGTACAACGTGGGCGGACCCGGAGGAGGAAGCTCGCGGGAGAGCACGGCGGGCTGCATCAGCGGAAGCCGTCCCACCACACGACCGTGAGCGTCCACCATCATGGTGAGACCGGTGTTGGCGCAGCGCGCCAGCGGCACGTGGTTCTCCACCGCGCGAAAGATGGACATGGCGGCGTGCTGTCCGATCGCCGCGCTTCGGCCGAACCATTCGTCGTTGGTCACGTTGAGCAGCCAGCGCGCGCCGAGCCTCACGTCGTCGCGCGAGAGGTCGGGAAAGATCGACTCGAAGCAGATCAGGCACGCGAACTTTCCCCCCAGCCCGCGCTCGAACATGCGGCCCGAGGATCCGGGGAAGAGCACCGAGCCCCGGCCCGGCGTCCACTCGGCCTGCCCGAGCTCGATCCTGCCAAGCTGCGGAAACAGCCACTGGAACGGCATGCGCTCGCCGAAGGGAACCAGGTGGCGCTTGGCGTAGATCTCACCCGGCTCTCCGGTGGGATAGAAGATGCCGGCGGAGTTGAAGTAGCGCGTGACCCCGATCGAGTCGATCCGGTAATCGGCGAAGCCGGAGAAAACACCGACGCGATGGTCGTAGGCCAGACGCGCCACCTCGATGGCCTGATCGAGCTGCCGGCGCAGGTAGCTTCCGGTCGCGGTCTCGGGCCACACGACCAGCGCGGGCCGCGGCGTGCGGCCCATCGCCTCCCGAGAAAGGCTCAGGAAACGATCGAGGATCTCGCGCTGATGACGTCCGCTCCACTTGATCTCCCCCGCGATGTTGCCCTGGACGAGCGCGATCGTCGGGCGCGGTCCCTGCGGCTTCGGGGTCGTGGCCAGCACCCTGGAGCCCCATAGCCAGGGCAGCGCCACGGTGAGCACGGTGGCGAGCGCCAGGATTCCACGTCCCACTCCCGCCTCGCCGTCCCGCCGCGGCACCATCGTGCGCCAGAGCAGCACGTTGAGGAACAGCACCCAAGCGGTCACCAGGGTGACACTCCCGAGGCTCGCGAGCTGGATGACCGGAACCATCGCGCTCTGCGTGTAGCCGGGCTGGAACCACGGAAACCCGAGCTCGCCCGAAGCGCGCGCGGCTTCGATCGCCAGCCAGGCCGGAACGAAGGTCACGGCGATCGTCATGCCGGCGCGCCGCGCGAGGAACACCGTGAGCGTCGAAGCCAGGGCCGGGAAGAGGGCGAGGTAGGCGGCCCCCACGACCCAGGCCGGGTACTTGAGCCACGGCACCGTGATGGCGACGTCCGAGAGGCGCGCGATCCAGTGCACGGAGACCAGGAAGAAGGCGAAGCCGAAGAGGTATCCGGTGTCCCATGCGGCGCGATTCGGCCGGTCGCCGCGCGTCACCTCGTCGAGCGCCATGAGGAGCGGCACGAAAGCCACCCAGGCGAGGATGCCGAGGCGCGGATCGAGGAACGCGGCGCCGAGAAGGACGCCCGAAAGGATAGCCGCGACCCGGCGACGATTAGGCGAGCTTCACCTCTTTGCCCTGGTCCGCGGAGCGGTAGATCGCGTCCATCAGCTCCATGACGGGAAGGATCTCCTCGGCATCCCCCATCGGCCGCTGCCCCTTGCGCAGCGCTTCCGCGAAGTGCGCCATCTGCGATTCCACCGACTGCTTGTACTGGTGGCGCAGCGTGTCGAGGGTCGGCGTGACGTTGACGAGCGCGCCGTGCATGCCCTTGTGGAGCCGGAAAGGATTGAGCAGCGCCGCGCCGCCGGAGCCGAACAGATTGAGGTAGGCGAAGTCCTTCTCCATCAGGAGTCCCCAGGTGAGCTCGAGCGTGAGCGTGGCGCCCGTCTCGAGACGGAAGAACGCGGTGGCGCTGTCTTCCACCTCGCCTTTCTTCTGTCGATGCACGCTGGCGGTGACCGATGCCACCTTGGGGCTTCCGAGCACCCAGAGAGACAGGTCGATCATCTGGAAGCCGAGATCGAGGACGACGCCGCCGCCCGACTCCCGCTTCTGGCGGCGCCACTCGTCCGAGTCCCATTCGGTCCGCAGCCTCAGCCAGCCGGCCTTGGCATAGAAGATCTGGCCGAGGTCGCCCTTGTCCACGAAGGTCCGCAACAGCTGCGCGTCGGCGCGGAACCGGTGCTGGACGGCGCACATCAGCACGCGGTCGGACTTGCGGGCGGCCTTGGCCATCTGCCGCGCCTCGTCGGCGCTGCGCGCCAGCGGGCGCTCGCACAGCACGTGCTTGCCCGCCTCCAGCGCGGCGGTGGCCATGGGGGCGTGGAGGAAGTTGGGCGTGCAGATGTCGATGGCGTCGATCGTCTCGTCCTCGAGCAGATCGTCGAAGCGATTCGTCGCCTCGGGGATGCCGAACTTCTGCGCGACCCGGCCGACTTTCTCGCGATCGCGATCGCAGATCGCGACCAGCTCCACGTCCTCGATCTTCTTGAGCGCGGGGATGTGATTGATCTGGGCGGCGCCGCCGACACCGACCAGCGCGATGCGCAAGGTCTTCCTGGCCAATGCGTCCCTCCAGAGTCGAATGAGGGCTGCACTCTAGGTAGCGCCTCCAGCACCGTCAAGGTCGACGACGCACGCCTCGTGATCGCCGTCCTCGAGCGGCGCGTGCTCGGCAGCCAGGCCATAGCGACGGAGCTTCTTGAGCAGTCCCTGGCGAGAGAGACCGAGCGACCGGGCGGCGCGCGATTTGTTCCAGCGCGTGCGCTCCAGGGTCTCGCGAAGCCGCCGCTCCTCGAGCGCCCGCGTCTCCGCATGGAGGCCATGCCTCGCAGGTGAAGCCGATTCGAGCGACGTGGGCCAGTGCTCGATGCCGACCACGCCGCGCGCACCGGCGACGCGCACCGAGTACGCACACCCGTTGGCGAGCTCGCGCACGTTGCCCGGCCAGCGGTGACGCATCAGGCGGCCGGCGAGCGCCGGCGTCACCTCGAGAGGCCCGGCGCCGATCGCGCGAGCGGCGCGAGCCAGGAACAGTCGCGCCAGCATCAGGACGTCCGTGCCTCGCTCGCGCAGCGGCGGCAACCGCACGCACACGGCGTTCAGCCGGTAGAGGAGATCGGCGCGGAAGCTTCCGGCGCCGGCCGCCTCGTCGAGCTCGCGGTGGGTGGCGGCCACGATGCGGACGTCCACCTTGCGCACGACCGTGTCCCCCACCCGCCGCACTTCGCCTTCCTGCAGCACGCGCAGGAGCTTCATCTGCAGGAGGGCGCTGGCGTCGCCGATCTCGTCGAGGAACAGCGTGCCTTGATCCGCGGCCTCGAACAATCCCGGGCGCTCGCCCACGGCGCCGGTGAAGGCGCCGCGTGCGTGACCGAACAGCTCGCTCTCGATCAGGCTGTCGGGCGTGGCGCCGCAGTTCATCGCCACGAAGGCGCGCCGCTTGCGCGCGCTGAGCGCGTGGACCGCGCGCGCCATCAGCTCCTTCCCGGTTCCGGTCTCGCCGAGCAGCAGGACCGGGAGATCGCTCTCCGCGACCGGCGGGAGCAGGCGCTTCGCTTCCCGCCACGCCGGCGACTCTCCCTGCAGCTGCTCGAGCACGAAGCCCGCATCGCCGAGCCCGTAGGCCGGCGCCAGTGGCATGCGCTCCATCCCCTCCTCCCCTCCGCGCGGTGCGGTCTCTCTACGTCCAGACCACTTCGCGCTCGCCCTCCACCACGTCACCCAGGGGCCACACGTGTTCGCCCGCGCGCTCGAGATCGGCGGCCACGGCCGACGCCTCTTCCGGAGCGCACACCACGATCATGCCGATCCCGAGATTGAAGGCCTCGCGCGCGTCCTCTTCGGGCACGCGGCCCAGGGCCTGAAGCCACCGAAACAGCGCTGGACGCGGCCATGCCGCCGTGTCGACCTGCGCGCGGGAGCCTTCGGGCAGCACGCGCTTCAGGTTCCCCGCGATGCCGCCTCCCGTCACGTGCGCGAGCGCGCGCACGCGGGACGCCTCGATCAGCGGGAGCAGCGTGGGCCCGTACCAGCGGTGCGGCGCCAGCAGCGCGTCTTCCAGCGATTCTCCGTTCCCTCCGGGCAGCGGCGAGCGCCGGTCGAGGCCCGAGGAGTCCAGGATCCTGCGCGCCAGTGAATACCCATTGGTGTGGAGGCCCGACGACCCGAGGCCGAGGAGCCGGTCGCCGGGCCGGGCCGCGTCGACACCGAGCAGCTTCCCAGGCATCACGGCGCCGAGCATGCATCCCGCCACGTCGACGACGCCGGGCAGATACGTGTCGGGCATCTGTGCGGTCTCGCCGCCGAGCAGCACCGCGCCGACCTCGCTGCACGCTCGCGAAAGTCCCTGCACCACGTCCAGCACCACCGCGGCGTCGAGCCGGGACTGCGCGATGTAATCGAGGAATGCCAGCGGACGGGCGCCGTGGACCAGCAGGTCGTCGGCTCCGTGATAGACGAGGTCGGCCGCAGCGTCGCCCACTCGCCCGCATTCGAGCGCCAGGTGCAGCTTGGTGCCCACGCCATCCATGGTCGCCGCCAGGAGCGGCGGCCCTCCCGGCCAGTCGATGACGCCGGCGAAGCCGCCGGGCAGCGGACGCACCGCGTCGGTCCAGGTGGCGCGCACCGACTTCGCCATCGCGTCCTTCACCTGGTCAGAGCGCGCGATGTCCACTCCCGCGTCGCGGTAGCGCATCACGTCCTCGCCTGGGCCGACCGCCAGCGCAGCGACTGAAGCTCCTCGCTGCTCGGGCTGGACAGCTTCGGAAACCGTCCTGCCTCGTGGAGCGCGAGCAGACAGCGCACGACGGCGGGATCGAACTGCGTCCCCGCGCCGCGCGTGAGCTCGGCGAGCGCATCTTCGAGATCGAGCGCGCGCCGGTAAGAGCGGTCCGAGGTCATCGCGTCGAACGCATCGGCGACGTTGAGGATCCGCGCCCCGAGCGGCACCTGATCGCCTCGCAGCCCGAGCGGGTACCCGCGTCCGTCCGGACGCTCGTGGTGCAACCGGACGATCTCGGCGGATCGCCGCAGGGCGCCGACCTTGCCGATGATGCCGGCCCCGGTGGCGGGATGTCCGCGCAGCGTGCGCTGGTCTTCGTGCGTGAGGGCTCCGGGCTTCTGAAGAATTTTCTGATGCTGGGGTCCGATCTTTCCAAGGTCGTGAACCAGCGCGGCGTATTCGATGTCCTCCACCTCCGCCTCGCTCGCGCCCAGCTCGCGCGCCAGGCGCACGGCGTACTGGGCCACCCGCATCGAATGCTGCCGCGTGTACGGGTCGACTTCGTCCAGCACCTCCGACAGGGCGCGCACGAAGTCCTTGAGGTCGCCGCGAATCCCGACGTAATGCGCGAAGGCGTGGCGCGCCACCAGCACCGGAAGCAGCAGGAGCGGGAGCGCCCACGGGCCGACGCGCAGGGCGACGACCGCGATGCAGCACCCCAGCGCCAGGAACGAAGCGTGGTGCAGCAGGGAGTGCCCGTACACCTGCTGCCACGAGCGCCATCCCGCGGTCCAGGAAGGCGCCAGCGCGCTGGTGACGCGCAGCGAGTCGAGAACGAAGTAGACGACACACGCGATGACCATCGGCGTCAGTCCGGACGGCAGCTCGAGCGCGCCGACCCTTCCGCCGGCGGCGACGAACGCGGCGCCCGCGAGCCAGGTGGCCAGCGCGCTGGCCGACACGTCGTGGATCAGCCGACGAATCGGGCGCCGGCGCAAGAGCCCCTGGACGCCGAGCGTGGCGGCCACGTGGATCCAGGCGGTCGCGGCGGGGCCGAGCAGGAACACGGAGGCGATGTCGACGGCTGCCACGGCCGACGCATAGCCACCGCCGGGAAGCTGAACGGCGCCGAGCTCGCCGAATGAAATGAGCACGAGCGCCGCGAGCCCCCAGCCCAGCGAGACCTGCGAGAGCTCGGGAGCGCTTCGCCACAGCACGACCGCGGCGCTCACCGACAGGAGCAGAAGAAGAAGGGATCCGCGCGGGACGGCGGCGCCTTCGCGAGTCATGCGTCCGTGCAGAGCGACTCCGGGCGGGGCGGCAGGTGAGAAGACAAGACCGACATCGGTGTTTCGGAGACTACTCTCACTTCATCTCAACGTGCAGCCTATCGAGTTACCAACCAGCCTTACCGAAGAACTCGATCAGGTCGAGGATGAATTCGAAGTCCACTTGACCCACCTCCTTCAGAGGTTTGATTCCGTTTCAGGAGAACAACGGTGGGTCGCTACGCTTCAGGACTTCGCTCCGCTACCTCCTACTTCACCGATGTCGGTCTCAAAACGTATTCGGTGGGTTCCTTCGGCCGCAGACCGCCGACCAGCCGATTCAGCGCCGCGAGTGTTGCGAACACCACCGCCTGGTGGAGATCCGGCTCGATGACGCATGTGCCGACCAGGATCTTCTCCTGGCGCTCCACCAACATCGAGAGCGATACCACCACCGCCCGCTTCTTGCCAAGCCTCAAGAATTCCACGTCCATCAAGCCCAGCGCGAGCTCATCGGCCAGGAACTCCTGGACCGCGGACAGCGTCGCCTGGGCCACCAGCCGGTGCGCACCGGAGCGCGTGCTCCAGCCTGCCGCCGTTCCCATCCGCGGCAAGTTCCGCCACAAGAGCTCGACCTGAGCCTGCGTGCGCGGCCCGGAGACGTACAGGTTGACGCCGCCGAAGCGGATGCGTTCCTCGAGAGGCGCGGGACGCGAGGCGGGCGCCGGCGCCGCTTCGACCACTTTCGCCACCGCCGGACGCTGGGCCTCGACGGGAGCCGGCTTCGCAGGCTCGGCGGCCGGGGCAGAAGCGGTTCCGTTGCCGGCGGTATGATCGGGCTTGGTCGCATCGCTCGACAGGTAGGCGACGGAGACCACGCGGTAATCGATCGATCGCTTGAAACGATTGTGGAGAACCGCCTGCACGTCGCGAACGATCTGCTTGGGCGGCCGATTCGAGCGAGTGAGGACGTGGATCTCGTGAATGACGTCGCCTTCGCCTTGAATGCTGGCGCTCTCGACGTCCTTCAGTGTCTTGATCTCGGACTCGGCCTTGGCGAACCAGGATGTCTGCGCGTCCACGACTGACACGGCCCCTCCTCACCGTCCGGGGTAGTAAGTGACGGGAGAGCATAGCACAACGGGCGCCGCCTGGACGATCGCCTGAAGCTCAAGGAAAGGACTTCTCGAGGTCGAAAGCAACCATTTCATGCAGCCGGGCGACGCGGCGGGAGATCTCATCGCCGTCCGCCGCGATCAGCCGCGCGGGGCTGAATGCCTCGATCGCCAGCGAAGCCATGGCGGTGCCGAACGCCATGGCCTGGCGCTGCACCGGCATCCCGAGGCTGCCTGACCGGGCCAGCCACCCGAGGAAGCCGCCGGCGAAGCTGTCCCCGGCGCCGGTCGGATCCTGAAGGCCCGCCACCGGAAAGGCCGGAGTGACGAAGAGCTGGTCCTCCGAGCGGTAGAGCGACCCATGCTCCCCCTTCTTGACGATGACCGCCTTGCCGCCGCGCTCCACCAGCCGGCCGGCCGCCCGCACCAGCTGGGTCTCCCCCGAGAGGGCCCGGGCCTCCTCCTCGTTGAGCAGCGCGACATCCACACGCCTCAGGACGTCCATCACCCGCTCGGGCTTGCGCGCGATCCAGTAATTCATGGTGTCGGACACGGTGAGCCGCGGCCGCTTCATCTGATCCAGCACCTCGAGCTGCAGGTCGGGATCGATGTTGGCGAGGAAGACGTAGGGACACGCCCGGTGCGTGTCGTCGAGCTTCGGGTGGAAGGTCGAGAAGACGTTGAGCTGGGTCTCGAGCGTGCGCGCGTGACCCAGCTCCGCCGCATACTCCCCGCGCCAGCGGAAGGTTCTACCCGGAGCGCTCTGCAGTCCGCCGAGGTCGACGCCGCGCTGCAGGAAGGCCTGGCGGTGCTCCGCGGGAAAGTCCTCGCCCACCACCGCGACGATCGCGACCTTGGCGAAGTGACTGGCCGAGAACGAGAAGTAGGACGCCGAGCCGCCCAGCGCTTCCACCGCCTCGCCGAACGGCGTGCGAATCGTGTCCAGCGCCACCGAGCCGACCACCAGGATCTCGCTCATGCCTGGCTCACCTCCGTTTCCGCCCGGGTCATGCGCTCGGGGGCGCTCACACCCATCAGCGAGAGCCCGTTCCTCAGCACGATGCGGGCGGCGTCGGTGATCTCGAGCCGCCGCCGCGACTTCTCCACGTCGTCGCTCACCACGCGGCAGGCGTGATAGAAGCGGTGGAACTCCGCCGCGGTCTCCATCAGGTAGCCCGGAATCCGATGCGGCTCGCGCGTCGCCGCGGCGCCGCGCACCACTTCCGGAAATGCCGCCAGCCGGCGCTCCAGGGCGCGCTCCTCGGGGGCTTCGTCTTCGACTTTGCGCGCGGCGCCCGGAGCGTTGGGCGCCAGCCCGCGGTCCGCCGCGAAGCGCAGGATCGAGGCGATGCGAGCGTGCGCGTATTGGACGTAGTAGGCCGGGTTCTCGTCGTTCTGGCGCTTCGCCAGGTCGAGGTCGAAGTCGAGATGAGCGCTCGTCGACCGCATCAGGAAGAAGAACTTGGCGCAGTCGGCGCCCACGTCATCCACCAGATCGCGCAGCGTCACGAACTCTCCCGCCCGCTTGCTCATCTTCACCGGCTGACCTCCCGACACGAGGTTGACCTGCTGGACGATCAGGACCTCGAAGAAGTCCGGCTCCAGCCCCAGGGCGAGGAGCGCGGCCTTCATGCGTGGCACGTAGCCGTGGTGGTCCGGGCCCCACAGATCGATCACGTGCCGGAAGCCGCGGGCCCGCTTGTCGCGGTGATAGGCGATGTCCGGCAGCAGGTACGTGGGCGCGCCATTGCTGCGCACCACCACGCGGTCGATGTCGTCGCCGAAGCGCGACGTGCGCAGGAAGGTCGCCTCCTCGAGCGTCGCGTCCTCCGCGTCCCGCTGATGCGGCCGGTCGCCGGGGCCGCCTTCGGGCTCCCGTGCCACGTACGTCATGCCCCGCGTCTCGAGCGCCTCGAGCGTCTCCTGGACCTTGCCGCCCTTGTGCAGCTCCGTCTCGCGGAACCAGCGGTCGAACTCGGCGCCGTAGGCCTGGAGGTCCTTCTTCTGCCAGGCCAGCATGCGATCCAGCGCCTGATCGCGGAACCATTCCAGGTCGGCGCGCTCGAGCGCCGCCCGCGCTTCGGCGCGTGGCAGCTCGCCGGCCAGATCCGCGACATACGCGCCGCGGTAGCCCTCCTCGGGGAACGACCGTTCCTCCCCGATCGATTCGGCGAAGCGCGCGGCGAACGATTCGCCGAGCAGATCCACCTGGCGGCCTGCGTCGTTGACGTAGAACTCCCCGGCCGCGCGGAAGCCCGCGGCGCTCAGCAGACGCACCAGCGCGGCGCCCACCGCCGCCGCGCGCGCGCTCACGACGTTCAAGGGGCCGGTCGGGTTGGCGCTCACGTATTCGACCAGCACGGTGACGCCGCGGCCGGTGTCGGACGCGCCGAATTGCTCGCCGGCGCGGCGAATCGTCGAGGGCAGCTCGGCAAGAAAGCGGTCGCTGTAGCGGAAGTTCACGAAGCCGGGTCCGGCCACGTCGACGGAGGCGAACATCTCCGGGTCACGCGGGAACGCCGCGGCGAGCGCCTCGGCCAGCGCGCGCGGAGGCTTCCCGACCTCCCGGGCCAGCAGCAGGGCGATGTTGGTGGTCCAGTCGCCGTGGCCTGGGTCGCGGGGGATCGCGAGCTCGATGCGCTCGAGATGGCGGGGGTCTCCGAGGCCGGCGCTCCGGAGCGCGACGGCCAGGCCCTCAGTCAGCCGGGTCCAGATCAAGATCCACCTTCTTTGCGTCGCCCCACAATCGCTCCAGCAGGTAGTACTCGCGGGTCCGATGGTGGAACACGTGAACCACCAGCTCCACATAGTCGAGCAGCACCCATCGCCATCCCTCGCGGCCTTCGATGTGCCACGGACGCGCGCCGAGCTCGGAGAGCTTCTCCTCGACCGCCTCGGCGATGGCGCGCACCTGCAACTCGCTGCTCGCGGAGCAGATCAGGAAGTAGTCGGCCACGCCCTCGAGTCCGCGGAGATCGAGCGCGACCGGCTCCACCGCCTTCTTGCTCTGCACGGCGCTCGCAGCCTCGTGGAGCAGGCGAGAGGCCGCGGCGCGAGTCGAGGTGCGGGAACGAGTGGTCAACGCAGGGGTCGGCGGAGCGCGCCGCTCACCGATCTCGGTGCACGGCGTAATCGATGGCGTGATCGAGTGCCTTCCGTGCCACGCCCCGCGGCTCGCCTTCGAGCGTGCGCCGCGCCTCGTCCGCGAGGGACTCGGCGCGCCGGCGCGCGTAGGCGAATCCGCCGCTCTTCTCCATCAGGCCCTTGAGCCGGTTCCACTGATGAGGCGTCCAGCGCTTGCGCGCCGCCAGCTCGCGTAACCGGCGCCGATCGGCTTCCGTCGCGTCGCGGAGCGCGGCGATGAGCGGCAGCGTCACCTTGCCTTCCGCCAGATCGGCGCCCACCGGCTTGCCGGTGATCTCGGGATCGCCGAGGTAGTCGATGAGGTCGTCGACGATCTGGAAGGCGACTCCCACCTGCTCGCCGAAGCGGCGGTAACGCTCGCGACGCGTCAGATCCTTGGCCCCGCCATTGAGCCCGGCGCCGATCTCGGTGGCCGCCCCGATGAGCGATCCGGTCTTGTTGCGGATCAGGACCTCGTACTGCTCCTCGGTGACGTCGAGATCGCGCGCATACTGGAACTCGAGTGCCTCGCCACACGACATCTCGGTGACCACCCGCGCCATGATCGCCATCGCGGTATCGAACTTGTTCGTGACCAGCGTGGTCATCGCCTGCGCGTACAGGTAGTCGCCCATGATGATCGCCATCTCGTCGGTCCAGAGGCCGTTCACCGTGGGCACGCCGCGCCGCAGGTCGCTGCGGTCGACGGAGTCGTCGTGGATGAGCGCGGCGGCGTGAACCATCTCGACCACCGTCGCGCACAAGACCGCGTCCTGCCCCAGGTGCCCCCGCAGCCTGGCGGTGAGCAGGAGCAGCGTCGGGCGGAATTTCTTCCCCCGAGTGGCCAGCACGTGCCCCCCCACCTGGTTGAGGATGGGAATGGGCGTGCGGAAGAGCTCGCGGAGGTGCGTCTGCACCCGCGCCAGCTCGTGTCGCACCGGCTTTTGGACTGCGGACATCGACACCACGGGTCTCAACGTGGGGCAGGAAGGAGAGGCCCCACCTCCTTTGCGGGCCGCAGGATACGGGGGTGCCGTGAAAGGTGTCAAGGTTTCGGGGCCCGTTCCGCGCGCCATTGACGCAGGCGGGATCGCAAAACCTCCTCCTGATTGCGATCCGGATGGTCGAGCACTTCTTCGAGCAGCGCCTCGAGCGCCGATCCGACCTCGGGACCCGGGCCGAGTCCCAGCTCGTGCATCACGCCGTGGCCGTCGATCGCGAGATCGGCGACCGTGAGCGCGCGCGAGTCGCCGAGCACGCGCTCGATGCGGGCGCGCAACGCCTCCAGGTTGGCGGGGAAGCCGCGACGCTTGCCGTTGCCGATCGCGTCCGCGAGCCGCAGGTCGAATAGATCCGCCACCCGCTCCGGGCCGACGCGCCGGATCCAGCGCCGGACGGCGCCGTCGCTCCACTCCGGGCGGTAGTCGAACATGTGCTCGCGGATCAGGTGCACCACCTGCTCGCGAAACTCGGTGGCGAAACGCAGGCGCCCGAGCAGCCGGTCGGCCAGGTCGGCGCCGACGTTCTGATGACCGTAGAACGTCCCCTCACCCTCCCGCTCGACCCGCGTGTCCGGCTTTCCGATGTCGTGGAGCAGCGCGGCCCACCGCACCACGGGCTTCTCGGCCGGCGCGGCATCGCACGTCACCAGGCTGTGGCGATAGACGTCATAGGCGTGGTAGCGGTTCTGCGGCACGCCCACGCAGTGCGCGAGCTCCGGCAGCCAGCGCTGGAGAAGCCCCGACTCGCGCATGATCTCGAGCCCGACCGAGGGCTGCCGCGAGGCCATCATCTTCGAAAGCTCCACGCGCACGCGCTCCAGCGCCACCGCTTCGAGATTCACTCCGCTCTCGGGCGCCGAGATCGAAGCGAGCGCCCGCTGCAGCTCGGCATCGAGCGACATTTCGAGCGCGGCCGCCAGCCGGGCCGCGCGCAGCGGCCGCAACGCATCCTCGCGAAACCGTTCCAGCGGCTCTCCCACCGCGCGCAGCCGGCGGCGTTCGAGATCGTTCGCGCCGTCGTGCGGATCGAGCAGCTCCGCCCGCGCCGGATCCCATGCCATCGCGTTCACGGTGAAGTCGCGGCGGTCGAGATCCTCGAGCGGGTCTCGAGTGAAGGTCACGTGGTCCGGCCGGCGCGCGTCGGAATACGCGCCTTCGCGGCGAAACGTCGTGCACTCGACCTCGATGCCCGGCTCGATCACGAGCACGGTGCCGTGGCGCAACCCGATCGGATCCACGTGCGTGAAGCGCGCGCTCACCTGATCGGGCGGCAGGTCCGTGGCCACATCGAACGTCGGGTCGCCCTTGCGCTCGAGCAGCGCATCCCGCACCGTACCTCCGACCAGGTAGGCGCGATGACCGCCTTCGCGCAGCCGGGCCAGCACGTCGAGGAGCCGGGCGGGCCAGACGTGCGAAGCCAGGGTTCTCTGCGCGCGCAGCCGAGCCGCGGCGCCGCGGCCTTTCATCCAGTCGTCGAGCCAGCGAGGCATCATGAGAGGCATGATGAACCCAACTCTACGCCAAGCGTGGGCGGGCGCCATCACGCTCCTGCTCCTGTCAGCGTCGCCCGCGTTCGCCGAGGCTCCGCGCCTGGATCATGGCTTCGTGGCTCAGGGGATCGACACCGTGGAGGTCAGTCGATCGGGTGGAACAATCATAGGCTGGGAGGTTCCGAAGGAGCTTCCTCCACCGCTCGAGACGACCCGCGGTCGAGCCGACCTCTACCAGCACGCGTCGCTTTCCTTCGCCATCGGGCTCGCGGTCGGTGTCGCGACCGAGGAGCCCGCGGCTGCCGCCGGCGTGTCGATCACGTTCGGCGTGGGCAAGGAGATCTTCGACGAGCGCTTCGACAAGACCGATCTGCTGGCGGATCTCGTCGGCGCCGGGCTCGCCGCGCTCGTCACCCACTGGCTCGAGCCCTAGGGACAACCTCTCGGGCCGCAGTTCCCGTCGTCCCCGCCATCACCGCCGTCGCCGCTGCTCGGCTGGGTGAGGACCGCCGCCAGGACCACGGCCGCCGCCACACCGGCCACGACCCCCACCTTGAACCAGTCGAGCTGGCGAACCGAGAGGGTCGACACCTCGTCGAGCGCGAGCGCCGTGGTCCGGTACTCGTCGAACGACCCCTCCGTCTCGAGCTGCTTCTGGCCGAACAGGCTGTCCGCGCGCACCTGCACGCGGTCGAACTCGTACTTGGCGCCCGCCTTGGTCACCACCGTGACCCGCTCGCGCTCGGGACGCGCCGCGTACTCCCCGCGCGGGATCTCACGGTTCACGGCACACGAACAGGCGAACAGGCATACGAGCGCGCAGGCGCGGTGCGACCTTTTCCAGTCGATCATGATCCTCCCCGTAGACTTCCGGTCGGGATCAGGATAGCAGGCGGAGGCGAAAGGCCTCCTCGCTCACGTCCAGTAGAGGATCCGGGCGCAAGACTCGCAGTGCTGCGGGGTCGGCGCATCGCCGCCCTTCGGACGCGCGGTCGTGGGCAGCGTGACGAAGCAGCCTGAGCACACGCGTTCGCGCACGGCGGCGACCGCCCGGCCGTAGCGCTGCCGGGTGCGCTCGTACGAGACCGTCCAGCGGCGGTCGATGGTCTCCGCCAGCCGTCCGCGCGCGGCCATCACGCGCGGAAGTCCTTCGAGCCCGAAGCCGAGCTTCCTGAGCCGCATGCGGGACTCGGAGCTCTGCGCTTCGCGGATCATCGCGTCGACATCCGCGAGCAGCACCACCGACTCGATCGTGTTCATGCCAGCGCCTGTCGCGAGGCCATGGCGAATTCCTCTGCGGACGGCGCCGAGATCAGCTTCTGACGCGTGCGCTGCAGCCGGAAGCTCGCCGCCGCGCGGGCGAGCAGGGCATGGAAGGCGTCGTCCGACCACTCGGCGGGCGCCAGGGTCAGCAGCACCAGCTGCACCGGCAAACCGTCGGGCGCCTGCCAATCGATGCCGCGCGTCGAGCGCGCCACCAGGATGCGCGGCTGGGAAACCGTGAGCGACCGGGCGTGAGGAAGAGCCACGGCCTTGCCGAGCCCCGTGCCACCGAGTCGCTCGCGGAGCTTGAGCAGCTCCAGCAGCAGGTCGCTTCCCGTCAACACACCTGCGGCGTCCACCGCCGCCACCATCTCGGCGAGGGCCGCGTCCTTCTTCCTGGACTTGAGATCGGGGATGCAGAGCGAGAGGTCGTTTTCCGGTAGAGCCGCCAACGCCATAGGCTCGAAATCCTCCGCGCGTGAGCGCGAGGCTACCAGACCCCATGTCGGCGGTCACCTGCTTGCGGCTTTCCGCTCCGTCGTCTCGAGGTGTCCAGGCCAGCGGCGGATCATCCGTTCGATGAGCCAGCCCGACGCAACACCAATCAGGGCACCGCACAACACGTCGCTGACAAAGTGTCGGTTCAGGTAGACCCTGGAAAAGGCGACCAGCGCGGCAAATAGGTAGAAGGCGGGCGCCGCCCGGCGCCACCTCCGGGCAAATACCCAGGCCAGTGCTGCGGCGTTGGCCACGTGGCTCGACGGGAAGGACGAGTTGGACGACGAGCGCTCGCCGTCCGGACGTGTGCGCTGCGTCGCGCGCTTGAGTCCTTCCACCGCGAGGTTGGCAGGAATCAGGGCGAGGATCGCGTGACGCGCCGTCGCCGCTCCGGCGGGACCTCCAAAGGCGGCGATCGCGAGAAGGACTCCGAACACGAGCTGGGGGCGACCGATGTCGCTGATCGTGTGCATCGGTCCGTCGAATGGCGAAGGCGAGAGGGTTTGCACCGCGCGCTGCATCTTCCAGTCGAGCGATTCGATGCCACCGAGCAGCGAGAAGACCAGAACCAGCCGCGGCAGCACCGCGCGTCCGAGGTCAACCATCCTCGCCTCCCGCGATCGGGGCCACCGACGTCGCCGGCACCCAGCCGTCGATCACCCGCCCCGCGGCCACGTGCACCCGGCCTCCCTCCCGTTCGCGGATCGTCACCATCTGCCCGGCTTCGAGCTCGACGTCGGAGCCCTCGAGCGGCGCGACCGCGAGCATCACCGCCTGACCCGAGCGCGCCGACAACCAGCCTTGCATCGGGAAGATGGCGGCGCACGAGAGGGCGAGCAATCCCAGAAGGACGCTGCGACCGATTCGCGGCCAGGCGAGTCCCGTGCACAATCCGAGCGCCAGTGAAAGCGCGCTCCATTCGATCGGCCGCACCGGCAAGCGCGGCGCCGCGGCCCCCACGAGGCCGCCCGCTTCCCGCACGCGCTCTTCCACCCAGCGGAGCGCTGGATCGCGCGGCTCGATCATCTCGCCCCGCAGGACCCACAACGCGGCGGGTCCGACCTCGCCGGCCTGCACGCGCGCCCACGCCAGGCGCGCGGCGAGACCCGCGCGTCCGCCGTGGATGCGCCACAGCTCGAGCCACACGCGCCGGGCCTTCTCGACCTCACCCCGCCGCGCGGCTTGATCGGCGGCCGCGCTCTGCTGCGCGGCACGATCCCCTCCCGGCCGCGGCCCGAACCCCACACCGAGACCGATGGCGAGAAGCAGAAGCCCGACCGCGATCAGCCTGAGAGGCACGCGCGCCTGGGTCTTCGGCGCGGCGCGCGACACGCGGTTCATGAGCTCACGCTTCACCGCCTCAGGGTTCTCCACCGATCCTCCGTAGCGCGCCGCCGCGATGCGATCTCGCACGCCTCGCCACGCCGGATCGCCGGTGGCGCCCGGCTGCGTCTCGAGCCACAGGCTGGTTTCTTCCATGGCGCGCCACAGCGCCGGACCGGTCACGCCGCGCAGCCGTGCCGTCCATGCCGCGGCGGAGCTCGCCGTGGCCGATTTCTTCGGAGCGGCGCGCCACAGGCGCCACGCGCCGGCGAGTGAGAGACCGGCGAGCGCGAACGCCCAGGGCGATGGCGTGCGAGCGTCCGGGGCCACAGGATGGTCGGCGAACGCACGGGGGAAACCCGCCTCGGCGCCAGGACCGGAGAAGACGGGGGCGCCCACGTCGACCACGGCGACGGCCGCACGCGACTCCACGTAGGTCCCCGCGGCCGGGTCGAACCACGCGAACTCCGGAGCGCCGATCTCGGTCCGGCCTTCGCGTTTCGCCATCACCGTCCATTGGAAGCGCTTGCGGCCAAAGCTCTGTCCTGGGATCGGCAGGCTGTCCTCGGTCGTGTGGGCGAGCGCCTCGAGCTGGGGATCGTCGAAGCGCGGCGGCCGGACGAGCGGGAGGTTTCCCCGTCCTCGAACGTCGAGCCGGAGCGTGATCGGAACGTCGCGCGAGGTGTGCGATCGATCCGGTGTCCAAGACACATCGAAACGCCCCACCGCACCGCTGAACCCCGCGGGAGCGCCGCCGGGAAGCGGCCGCACCCGGACGCGGACCGGGGGGCTCCTCAGCTCGAGATCGCGGCGATCGCCGCCGAGCCAGCTCGGCAGGCCGAATCCGTCGGGCGCGAGGACGACCCGCGCGGTGGCCTCGCCGATCGTGGCTTGCCCGATGGCGAGCGGATAGACGCGCAGCCGTGTCTCGGTCACCAGCACGCGCTCGCCGTGCGACATGCCGTAGAAGGATTCGGGCGCGGTGGGCTTGTCGGTCCAGAAGCCGGTGGTGGTCGGCGGGGTGTACTGCGGGTCCTCGGCGAAGTTGGTGCGCTGGATGAGCCGCACGGTCAGCGTCACTTCCTGGCCCAGATACGGATCGCGCGGCTGGACGTCGACCTGCAGCGTGGCAGGCGCGCGCATGTCACTCCCGCCCATCGAGGCCGACATCTCGGTGACCTCGAGATGGATGACGCCGCTGCGATACGCCTGCGAGCCGGCGCTCACCAGGATGGGTCCGATCGAGAAGCTTCCGGGGCGCACCGCCTCGATCTCGTAGCGGAACTCGGTCTCCACCGAGGCGCGGCCGTTGACCCACGCGAAGCTCTGTTGACGCGAGCTGCCGAGCACGCCGAGCCCGTCCGGCACCTCGAACTCTGGAACCTTCACTCCGGTGGCGCCACGCACCACCACCCGCAGCGTCGTGGTCTCCCCCACGGTCATGCGGCCTCGGTCGATGCTCGCCTCCACGCTCTGCGCCGTGCTCGGCGCGGGAGACAGCATCACCATGAGCACACCCAGAACCCCGCCGGCCAGTCCCCGCGCCCGGGGCTTCGACCGGCTCACCAATCCTTCCCCCTGCGCTCGCGCATCACGCGCACGCGGCGCATGCGCTGCTGCTCGAGCCGCTCGAGCTCGTGCAGGCTTCCGAGCAGCTGCTCCGCCTGCTGCCGATCCAGGCCGCGCCCGAACTGCGGCGGCGGTCCGCCCTGGGGAGGCGGCGACGGCTGCGGGCTGCCGGTCGTGGGCGTGGGATTTCCGCTCTGAGGCTGCGGCTGCTGAGGCTGCGGCTCCGGCTTGGGGGGCGAGGGCGGCGGCTTCTGCCGGCGCTCCCTCTCGCGCAGCACCCATTCATAGTTGGCGCGCGCGTCCTGATCATTGGGATCCCGCTCGAGCGCGCGGCGCAGCTCGGCGAGCGCCGGATCGAAGTTGCGGGCTTCGGCGTGAATGGTTCCCAGGTTGTAAGCCGCCGTCTGTCCTGCCACACCGGGTGACGTGACCGCTTCCTCGAGTCCGGCCTTGGCGAGCTGGGCCTTGCCCCCGCGCGCGCGGGCGGTGGCGAGGTTGACCCGCACCTTGGGATCGTTTCCCTGCCGCAGCCGGCGGGCGTAGAGCGACTCGGCGGCTGAAAACTGGCCCTTCTTGAACGCGGCGTCTCCCCTGGCCCAGTCACTCTGCGCCTCGGCGCCGCGCGCACCCGAGAGGGTCAGGAGTGCCATCACGAAGCCTGCTGCGGCTGCCGGCGTCCGCCGACGGCGTCGCTGCAGGTCGTAGCCGATCAGCAGCGCCCCGAGACCCGCGAACCACGGAAAGCGCGCCACCGGCCGTTCCACCAGACGCTCCCCGCCGCCGCGCCGTTCGGCGCGACCGAGTGGAGCCAGAGCGGCCATCAGGCGCGGCAGCTCGCCGCCCGGCCGTCCGGCGGAGAAGTAGCCGCCGCGCGTGCGGCGAGCCAGCGCCTTGAGCAGGTGCTCGTCGAGACGGCTGCGCACCGGCCCCCCGGCTTCATCGCGCTTCACGTCCACCACGCGACCCTGATCGTCGAGCACCGGGACGATGTCGCCCATCGGCGTGCCGACGCCGGTCGCGAACACCCGGATCCCGGTGGCCACGATCTCCTGCATCGCCGCTCGTCCTTGCGACTCGAGATCCTCGCCATCGGTCCACAGGACGATCGCCTGCTCGCCGCGCCGCTTGGGCGGAAGAAGCTTCATGGCCGCGCGCAGGCCTCGGCCGAGGTCGGAGCCGGGCTCGGAGAGCGTGCTGCTCGAGAGCGACTCGATGACCAACCGCGCGGCGCTGCGATCCAGCGTCAGCGGACAGAGTCGTGCGGCGTCGCCGGCGAACGCGACCACCCCCACCTTGCTGCCGGCGAGCTGCTCGAGCACCGCCAGCGCTTCCCGCCGCGCTTCCTCGAGGCGGCTCGGCGGGACATCCCGAACGTCCATGCTCGCCGAGACGTCGATCACGAACACCACTTCGGAGCCGAGCGCGCTGCGGCGCACCAGCTCGTAGCCCCACTCGGGTCCCGCCGCGCCGAAGGCCAGCATCGCGAGCGCCAGGAGACGCAGCGCGGCGCCGAGCCGCCGGTTTCCGGGCATTCGCTGCTCGAGCAAGACCGGACTCGCGTGGGGGCCGGTCATCTGACTCAGGCGCTTCTCCGCGCGCCGCGTCGCGCGCCACTCGATCAGGAGCAGCACCGGCACCGCGACCAGCAGCCACAGCCATTCGGGTCGCTCGAACGTCATGGCCGCGCCCTCATGGCAGCCTCATCGCCCACGTGGATGCGCTGAGCGCGTGGAACGCCAGCGCGACCGCGGCCCAGCCCAGCAGCCATGGACCCAGGTCCTGGTAGTCGCGGTAGTCGACCGAGCGGATCGGCGCTCGCTCGAGACGGTCGATCTCGGCGTAGATCGCTTCCAGGGCTCGCGGATCGGTGGCGCGGTAGAAGCGGCCGCCCGTGCGCTCGGCGATCTGGCGCATCGTGGTCTCGTCGACCTCCATGCGCACCATCTCCACCCTTCGTCCCATCAAAGGATCGTCGACCGGCACCGGCACCACGCCCCCCCGTCCCGCGAGCACGGTGTACACCTTGATGCCGAACGCGCGTGCCAGCTCCGCGCCGGTGAGCGGATCGATCGCTCCGCGGTTGTTCTGTCCGTCGGTCAGCAGGATCACCACCTTGCTCGGCGTCCTGCTCTCTCTGAGCCGCGCCACCGCGGTGGCCAGCCCCATGCCGATCGCCGTCCCGTCCTCGACCAGGCCGAAGTCGAGGCCGTCGAGCAGCTCGAGCAGGACGTCGTGGTCGAGCGTCAGCGGGCAAACCGTGAACGACGTGCCCGCGAACGCCACCAGGCCCACGCGGTCGTGATCGCGCTGCTTCACGAACTCGCGCGCCGTCTGCTTGGCGACGAAGAGCCGGTTTCGCGGCCGGAAGTCCTCGGCGCGCATGCTGGGCGAGAGATCGATGGCCAGGACGATGTCGACGCCGCGGGTCTCGGTCTCGGTCTGTCGGATTCCCTGCTGGGGACGCGCCAACGCCACCAGCGCCGTGAGCAGGACGAGCCACGGAAGCAGCGCGATCGATCTCACCAGCAGCGCTCCGCGGCTCTGCGCCCACGCACCCGTGGTGCGCACCCACTCCAGGGCGGGACGCCGCGCCGCGGGCCGGCGCACGCGCCACACGAGCCACGGCACCGCGAGCAGAAGCAGCAAGAGCCATGGAGTGTCCCAGCGCATCAGGCAGCCTCCTCGCTGGCGTGGCCCGCGGCCCGCCGGACGTACGCTTCGACGGCGCTCTCGGCGCGGATGGCTTCATCGTGAGTGAACGGGTCGCGCGCGAACTTCACGCGGTCCCACACGCGAAGGAGGCCCGCCAGACGCTTCTGATCCTCGTCCGAGAGTCCCGCCTCGGCCAGATGACGGACCAGCTCGGGCGTGGTGTCGCCCGGGTGCGTGGTGGCGACCGTGGCCTCGAGGAATCGCCGCAGGATCTGTCCGAGACGGAACGAGTGCTCGGCAAAGCGCTCCTGCCGCGGCAGCTCGAGCTGGCGCAGCTCCGCGAGCGCGGCCATCGCTTCGGCAGCGGGGGACAGCGGAATGCGCGCCGGCGCCGCACCGTCCACCGGCTTCCTGCGGCGGCGAGCCCTGAGCCATAGCGCGATCAACGCGATCACCAATGCCACGGCCGCGACCCACAGCCAGGGCACGCGCTCCCACCACGGCGCCGCCAGCGGGCCGTGGAGAGGACGCAGCGTCGCGTTGCTGTCCGCCGCGGTGAGCACCGGGATGACCACGAGGCGCGTGGTGGGAGCGCGGGCGGTGACCTCTTGCCCTCCCGTCACTCCGGTCATCGGCGGATAGCGGAACCCGATCCCTGGAATCGAGACCACGCCGAGCTCGAACACCTGGAGCGGAATCTCGACCCACGAGGTGTCGGAGGTGCCCTCCTT
The DNA here is from genome assembly GCA_035712145.1 of Candidatus Eisenbacteria bacterium. Classification (NCBI taxonomy): domain Bacteria; phylum Candidatus Eiseniibacteriota; species Candidatus Eiseniibacteriota bacterium. Next base: position 71,409 of record DASTBI010000252.1, read on the forward strand.
GATCCGTCCTGTGCGGGCGCCAATCCCGAAGCGGGCCGCCTCGCGCTCCCGGCCTTTCTTGAATCCTTCGCGCGGCTCGCCCCAGGTGAACGCCGTCGCCGAGTCCGGAGCGAACCAGGTCACCTTTCCCCAGGGATTGACGCCGCCGATCACCTCGACGCGATAGGCCACCCGCTCGCCGAGCCGGGCCATGGGCGGACGCAGGATGACGCGAACCTGGGGAGCTTGCGCGTGCGCGACGGCGGCGGCGGTCAGCACGACGAACGCCAGCGCCAGGCCGAGCTTGATCCGTGCCGCGGGTCGCATCACTCCGCGCCTCGACGGCGACCGCGCCGCCCGAAGTAGCGCATCAGGACCGGAAGGTAGGAGCGGTCGGTGCGAATCTCGACCAGCGGGCAGCGGCTTCGGGCCAGCGCCTGCTCCACCTCCTGCCACTGCGCGCGCGCCTCCTGCTGATAGCGCTCGCGGCGCCGCCGGCTGCCCGTGTTCACCAGCCGCCGCTCGCCCGTTTCGAGGTCTTCCACTTCCACCCAGCCCACACCCGGAAGCACCTCGTCGCGCGGATCGCGGAGCACCAACGCGGTCAGCTCGTGGCGCCGGCCCATCACGCGCCAGTCGCGCGGGTCGATCCTGTCCTGGAAGTCGGAGACCCAGAACACCAGGCTGCGCCGGTGGGTGGTGCGGGTCACGAAGCGCGCGGCTTCACCGAGCCTGGTGCCCTGGCTCTTGGGGTTGACGGTGAGCACGTCACGGAGGATCCGCAGCACGTGGTGGCGTCCGCGCGCGGGCGGCACGACGTGCTCGACCTTTCCGGCCGCCAGCACGAGGCCCACGCGATCGTCGTTGCGGAGCGCGGCGAAGCCGAGGATCGCGCACAGCTCGGCGGCCAGCTCGCGCTTCTCGGCGCCCGCGGTGCCGAAGCGCATCGAGCGTGAGATGTCGACCACCAGGATGATCGTGAGCTCGCGCTGCTCGACGAAGCGCTTGACGAAGGGCTGGCCGTAGCGCGCGGTCACGTTCCAGTCGATGTCGCGGACTTCGTCGCCGGGAACGTACGGCCGCACTTCCTCGAATTCGATGCCGCGGCCCTTGAAGACGCTCTCGGTCTGGCCCGCGAGGAGATCCTCGACCAGGTGGCGGCTGCGGATCTCGATGCGGCGGACCTTGCGCAGCAGCTCCGTGGTCTGCATCAGGGCACGCGCACCCGCTCCAGGATGCGCCGGGCCACCTCCTCGCCATCAATGCCTTCGGCCTCGGCTTCGTACGAGACGTGGATCCGGTGGCGCAGCACATCGGGGGCGATGGCCTTGATGTCCTCGGGCAGCACGTACGCGCGGCCCTCGAGCACGGCGACCGCCTGGGCGCCTCGCACCAGGAACAACGTGGCGCGGGGTGAAGCGCCGAAGGACACCAGCCCCTCGATCGACAATCCGAAGTCCTTGGGGCGCCGGGTCGCGGTGACCAGGTCGAGCACGTACTCCTGGAGCTTGTCGTCGACGTAGACCGAGCCGAGCGAGGCGCGCGCTTCGAGCACGTCGGCCCTCGACGCCTGGGCGGTGAGCGGCGGCAGCTCGGCGAGCCCGGCACGGCGCAGGATCTCCTTTTCGTCGCTGCGTTCCGGGTAGCCGACCTTCACCTTGAGCATGAAGCGGTCACTCTGGGCCTCGGGGAGCGGATAGGTGCCCTCCTGCTCGATGGGATTCTGGGTGGCCATGACCAGGAAAGGCTCCTCGAGCGGATGCGTGTCGTCGCCAATCGTGACCTGCTTCTCCTGCATGGCTTCGAGCAACGCCGACTGCACCTTGGCCGGCGCGCGGTTGATCTCGTCGGCCAGCACGAGGTTCGAGAAGATCGGTCCGCGCTTGGGACTGAAGGAGCCGTCGCGCGGGTTGTAGATGAGCGTGCCCGTGAGGTCGGCGGGCAGGAGGTCCGGCGTGAACTGGATGCGCCGGAACTTGAGGGACAGGGCATCCGAGAGACTCTTGATGGCCAGCGTCTTCGCCAGCCCGGGGACGCCTTCGAGGAGCACGTGGCCGCCGGTCAGGAGCCCGATCAGCAGGCGGTCCACCATCATCCTCTGCCCGACCACGGCGCGCCCCACCTCGGCGCTCACCCGGGTCAGGATCTCGGCCGCACGCTCGATCTTCCGGTTCGCTTCCTTGGTCTCGACGCTCATCGGTTCCATCCTCTGACAACGGAATCGGCCAAGTGGTGACGCGAGGCCGCAGTATAGCGAAGCCCCCCAAGGGCACCAACGCACGCGGCCGCGCGCGGAGCCGCAAATCACGCGCTGGTCGCGGCCGTCCCGGGCCCGGGACGGCAGGGCGCCCGGGCCCAACGTGCCTTCGACCCCCGCGAGGAGTATCTTTAGTCGCCGTTCTCCGAAGCCGATAACGGAGGTGGTTCGAAGCGTGGGACGAAGGTCCACGAAGTCCCCACTCGAGAGTCGCAGGGAGGCGTATTGCACAAGTCCATGGTCATTCTCTACATCGATCCGGTTTCGGGGTCTCTGCTCTTCCAGACCCTGATTGCGGGGTTCCTGGGCGCCGTGGCGTTCTGGCGTAAGTCCATCTGGGCGTTCTTCACCCGCCTCTTCGGCCCCAAGGAGAATCGCGAGAGCTGATGCCCGCTGTCGCCGGTCCGTCGAGTCATCGGATCGGGGGCTCGTTCCGTGATCCCGCCGGTTACGTGTTCGCCCGCGAAGGACGGATCTTTCGCGCGATCGACGAGGCCACGGCCGGCCATCTCCGAGCCCTCGAACGAGCCGGTGTCCTTTCCCGGCTGATCGAGTCGGGCGCGGTCGTCCGCACCCGCTTCGTGGACGATCCGCACCTGAGCGCCGGCCTCGCGGCCGAGCACGCGCCGTTCGCCGCCTTTCTCGAGCACGACCTGATCGCCACGCTGAGCTTTCCCTACGAGTGGACGGTGTCGATGATCGCCGACGCCGGCCTCGCGACGCTCGACGTGCAGGATCAGGCGCTGGCGGCCAGCGCCTCCTTGAAGGATGCCACCGCCTTCAACGTCCAGTTCGTGCGCGGCCGTCCCGTCTTCATCGACCTCGGCTCCTTCGAGCGGCCCGCGCGCCTCGACGTGTGGTTCGCGCTCGGACAGTTCAACCAGATGTTCGTGTTTCCGCTGCTCCTGTGCGTTCACCATGGCTGGGATCCGCGCGCCTACTTCCTGCCGCGCCTCTCGGGACGCTCGGTGGAGGACGTCGCGCGCACCCTGGGACGCCTGGAGCGATGGGGACCGCGCGCCCTCTTCGACGTCACGCTGCCGCTCGCGCTCAACCGCGCGGCGCAAAAGCAGGCCCAGGTGGACCGCTCGCTGCTCGAGAAGGCCAACCCCGATGCCCGGGCGCAGCGCCTGCAGATCGACCGGCTGCGCGGCAAGCTGCGCAAGCTCGCCTCCTCCTACAAGCCCGCCGGCGCCTGGTCGGACTACGAGCGCACCTGCACGTATACCGACGCCGCCGAAGAGGCGAAAAAGGCGCTGGTGCGGCGCTTCATCGAGGCCCGGCGGCCGAAGCGCGTGCTCGACCTCGGATGCAACACCGGCGACTACAGCCGCATCGCCGCGGCGGCCGGCGCCGAGGTGATCGCGGCCGACGGCGACCATGACGCGGTCGAGATCCTCTACCGGCGGCTGCGCCGCGAGCCGGCCTCCATCACGCCGATGGTGGTCGACATCACGAACCCCAGTCCCGCGATCGGCTTCCTCAACCAGGAGCGGCCTTCTTTCCTGGAGCGCCTCGACACCGACTGCGTGCTCGGCCTGGCGCTGCTCCACCACCTGCTGATCTCTGGAAATCTGTCGCTGGACGCGGCCTGCGAGCTGTTCGCCGCGCTGACCCGCGATCTGCTGGTGCTCGAGTTCGTGCCCACCGACGACCCGATGTTCCGCCGCATGCTGCAGTTCCGGCGCGATCTCTTCTCGGGCATCGACCTGGCGGCCTGCAAGCGCGCCTTCGGCCAGCGCTTCCGCCTGCTCGAAGAACACGCCATCGAGGGCTCGCCCCGCACGCTGCTGTTCTATGCCAAGGAGGCCCCGATATGAGCGACGCGCTCCGAAGCTCGGGAGCGCGCCACCTGTTCGGACGGTTCGTCGCGGCGACGTTCGTCGTCTTCCTGCACTTCGCCCCCGAGATCAGCTCCTATCAGAACGTCCGCAACCGTTTCTTCCGGCAGTGGAGCCTCAACGACGCGATCTCGCTGACGCTCGACATCTTCGTGCTCGGCACGCTCATCACGCTGGTCGTGCAGGCGCTCGACCGCCCGCAGTGGCCACGGGTGCGGGGCGTGATCCGCGCGCTGTTCGTGCTGGCCATCGTGAGCGGGATCGTGGCCAACATCGAGATCCTCCACCGCCCGCACTTCCTCTCGTTCGAGATCCTGTGGCTGCTGATGGCCGGAGCGGTGGGCTACTCCCTCGCCAAGCCCCAGAGCCGGGTGGTGCGCTTCGCATACAAGCTCTCGCTGGTCTTCTCGCCCCTGATCCCGATCGTCCTGATCCAGATGTTCATGTGGAGCACCTGGGGGGCCCCGCACCGCCCGCTGCGGGTGTCGTTTCCCACCGGTCCTTCGCGTCCCGTGTTCGTGTTCGTATTCGACGAGTGGTCGTTCGTTCGCTCCGCACCCGGCGGGGAATTCCGCTCGACGCTTCCGCATCTGCGCGAGCTGGCCGAGCGCTCGTTGTTCTTCCGCAACGCCCAGTCGCCGGGGGACGACACCTATCGGGCCCTGCCGCTCCTGCTCTACGGGGATCACCCGCTCGACCACCTGCCGCGGGTGTTCAACAAGATCGGCAAGCGGGGCCGGGAGTACGTCACCAGCAGCCGCCCGCCGCAGCGCGTGGAGAGCATCTTCTCGGTGGCAAGAAGCGCCGGCTACAACACGGCGCTGATCGGCTTCTATCTTCCCTACGAGAGCATGTTCCGAGACTCCGTGGACTTCGGCCGCGGCTATTCCTTCTACCCCGTGACCTCGAGCCTGTGGAGGCGGATGCTGCTCGACGCGCTCGAAGCCTTGCGCTACGAGACCGATCCCATATCCCGCCACCTCTTCCGCATCCTCTACGCCAAGGTGTTCACTCGGAACTGGCTGCGGCTGCACGAGCGCATGGGCAGCGGCATCGAGGACGCCGTGGACAAGATGCCGAAGAACACGCTCACCTTCGTCCACTACCCCCTGCCGCACGCGCCCTTCATCTGGAACGAGGACGGCACATTCCGCGGCGTCTATCCGATCGACTGGCATCGCACCAGCGCCGAGATGGACGGTGCTCTGGGAACCGAAGAGGAGTATCAGCGGCAGCTCGTTTACTTCGACAAAGTCGTCGGCGAGCTGATGGACCGGCTGAGGAAGGAAGGAAAGTACGACGACGCGCTGATCGTGCTCACGTCGGATCACTCGTGGCGCTTCGATCCGGATTCCAAGCTCGCCAACGGGGCGCGTCGCTGGGTGCCGCTGATCGTCAAGCTACCGGGCCAGACTCGAGGGTGCGTGATCGACACCCCCATCTCGAATATCCGGTATCAGGGTTTCGTGCGTCACGTGCTGCGCGGCGATGCCGACGATCCCGAGATCGAGGCGATCCTCCGGCAGTGCGCCGAATCCACTTCCGGGCGCATCGACGCGCCGCCCGGTTCGGGCCGCGCCAGCGGGCTTCCCTAGCGGAGCACCGGCTCCCAGGCGAAGAGCGGGAATGCCGCGGCCAGCTCGCGCACCTCGCGGCCGACCGCCTCGCCGTGGGCCTCGTCCTCGGGCCGCTCCAGGACCCGGGCGATCCAATCGGCGATCATCCGCATCTCCTCCACCCCGAAGCCGCGCGTGGTGAGCGCCGGGGTGCCGATCCGGATGCCGCTCGTCACCCACGGCTTCTGCGGATCGTCGGGCACGGCGTTCTTGTTGACGGTGATCGAGGCGCGATGGAGCGCCTCCTCGGCGATCTTGCCGGTCAGCGAGCGGCGGCGCAGATCCACGAGCAGCAGATGATTGTCGGTGCCGCCCGACACCAGGTCGAAGCCGCGCGCCGTGAGCCCCGAGGCCAGAGTCGCCGCATTCTGGATCACGCGCGCCTGGTAGCTCTTGAACCCCTCGGTCAGCGCCTCGCCGAAGCACACCGCCTTGGCGGCGATGATGTGCATGAGCGGTCCGCCCTGCAGCATCGGGAACACTGTCTTGTCGAGCTTCTCGCCGAGCTCCTGGCGCGACAGCACGAACCCGCCGCGGGGACCGCGCAGGGTCTTGTGCGTGGTGCTGGTCACCAGGTCCGCGTGCGGCACGGGGCTCGGGTGGAGCCCGGCGGCCACCAGGCCGGCGATGTGGGCCATGTCGACGACCAGCGTGGCGCCGACTTCGCGGGCGATGCGGCCGAAGCGCTCGAAATCGATGACCCGAGGATACGCGCTCGCCCCGGCGACGATGAGCCGCGGCCGATGCTCGCGCGCCAGCGCTTCCATCTGCTCGTAGTCGATGCGCCCGTCCTCGGGACGGACGCCGTACTGAACGGCCTTGAACAGCCGTCCGGAGAACGACACCGAATGCCCGTGGGTGAGGTGCCCGCCGTGCGCCAGGCTCATGCCCAGCAGCGTGTCGCCCGGCGCGGCCACCGCAAGGTACGCGGCAAGGTTGGCGGACGCGCCCGAGTGAGCCTGCACGTTGGCGTGCCCCGCACCGAACAGCCGGCCGACGCGCTCGAGCGCCAGGTTCTCGGCCACGTCGACGAATTCGCAGCCGCCGTAATAGCGCTTCCCCGGGAGGCCTTCGGCGTACTTGTTGTTCATCACCGAGCCCATCGCCTCGAGCACCGCCGCGCTGGCGAAGTTCTCGGAGGCGATCAGCTCGAGCGTCTGCATCTGACGCCGGCGCTCCGCGGCGATCGCTTCGGCGATGACGGGATCCTGATCCCTCAGTTCCGACACGTCAGCTCCTGATCAGGCGGTGCTCGTAGGCGCTGATCTTCTGGATCCGCGCGACGTGACGGCCGCCTTCGAAGGGGGTTTGGAGCCAGATCTCGAGCCAGCGCGCCGCGTCGTCGGGATTCGCCAGCCGTCCCCCGAGCGCGAGCACGTTGGAGTCGTTGTGCTGCCGCGTGAGACGCGCGGTCTCGTCGCTGTACACGAGCGCCGCGCGCACGCCATTCACCTTGTTGGCCACGATCGCTTCGCCGATTCCGCTTCCGCCGAGCACGATGCCACGCTCCGCGCGACCGGAGGCGACCCGCTCGGCGACCGGAATGCAGAAGTCGGGATAGTCCACCGGGGGCTCGGCGGCATGGGTGCCGAGATCTTCGACCTCGTGACCCGCGCGGATCAGCTCCTGCTCGAGACGCTCTTTCAGCGCGAAGCCGGCGTGATCGCTTCCGATCGCGACGCGCACGCGCCCGGGCTCAGCGTGTCCGCGAGGCCGCCGGCTGAGGCACCGGCGTCAGCCACTGATGGCGGTCGGGCGTCTCGCCGCGCACGATTCCGAAGAACGCGGTCTGCAGCGCCTTGGTGATCGGCCCCGGCTCTCCGGTGCCGATCGGAATCCGGTCCACCGAGGTGATCGGATTGATCTCGACGGCGGTGCCGCAGAAGAACATCTCGTCCATCAGGTAGAGCTGCTCGCGCGGGATCACCTGCTCGCGGACCGTGTAGCCCAGGTCCGCGGCGAGCTGGATGACGCTGGCGCGGGTGATGCCGGCGAGGATGGAGCTGGTGATCGGCGGCGTGACCAGATCGCCCTTCAGCACCGCGAAGACGTTCTGGCCGCTGCCTTCGCTCACGAAGCCTCGCACGTCGAGCGCGATGGCCTCGGCGTATCCGTCGACCAGCGCCTCCATCTTCATGAGCTGCGAGTTCATGTAGTTGGCCGAGGCCTTGGCCAGCGCCGGAAGCGTGTTGGGCGCGAAGCGCCACCAGGAGCTGACCTTGACCGCCACGCCCTTGCTGAGCGCCTCCTCGCCGAGATACTTGCCCCACGGGAAGGCGGCGACCGCGACCTCGACCGGAGAGCCGAAGGGGTTGACGCCCAGGTTCTCGTAGCCGCGGTAGATCAGCGGACGCAGGTAACAGTCGCCGAGGTCGTTGACCGCGACGACCTCCAGGCAGGCGTTGCGGATCTGCTCGCGCGTGAACGGCAGCTCCATGCGGTAGATCTTGGCGGAGCCCATCAGCCGGTCGAGATGCTCGTCGAGCCGGAAGATCGCGGGTCCGCGTTTGGTCTTGTAGCAGCGGATCCCTTCGAAAACGCTCGAGGCATAGTGCGCGACATGGGCGAGAACGTGGATGGTGGCGTCTTCCCAAGCCACCCACTTCCCGTTCATCCAGATCTTCTCGACCTTGGTGATGGCCATGGCTTACCTCTGGCTGCGGTCCCGGGACCTCAGGCGGACCGGGTCCGCAATGCCTCCTGAATCGAAGGAACGACCCGCTGGAGGTGACGCTGGATCCGGCGCCAGCACTCTTCGTACGCCTCGATCGAGGCCCCGAAGGGATCCGACACCGGCCAGGCGGGCTCCCCCGGCGGTGGGTAGTCGCTCAACAGGTGCACCTTCTTGGGATCGCCGCCCAGCGTGTGAACCGCGGCCAGGTGGGCCCGCTCCATGACCAGGATGAGGTCGGCTTCACGGACGAGAGCCGGAGTCAGGCGTCGCGATCGATGGCTCGTGAGATCCACTCCGTTGTCGCTTGCGATCTTGATGCTGGGCTCGGTGGCCGGCTGTCCCTCCCAGGCCGCCGTTCCCGCCGACTCCACTTCCACTCGCTCGGTGTCCGCACCCAGCTCACGGCGCAGCAGACCGGCCGCCATGGGACTGCGGCAGGTATTCCCGGTGCACACCAGGAGAACGCGGAAGAGGGATTCGGAGCGCGACACGCTGGGCCAAGGATAGGAGGCCCCGCGCGGGCGAGTCAATCGGCGTCGGCCTTCGTCTCGTCGTCGAACTCGCCGAGCTCGGCTTCGACGTCGACGGCGCCGCGCCGCAGCAGACGCGGACGCGTTGCGCTCACGTCCACCAGAGTCGAAGGGAACCGCTTGTCCCGGGGTCCGCCGTCCAGCACCAGATCCAATTGATTGCCGAAGATCCGCATCACCTCCTCGGCGGTCCGCGCGGGGGGTTGGCCGGTGAGGTTGGCGCTGCTGGCCACGACTGGCCCGCCGATGCGCGACAGCAGCCGCTCGCACAGCCGATCCTTGGGGCAGCGCAGCGCGATGGTGCCTCCGGCCCCGCGCACCGGCGGCGGCACCACCGCGGCGGCCAGGAAGATCATCGACAGCGGCCCCGGCCAGAAACGCTGGATCAACCGCTCGGCGACCGGCGGCACGTCGGCCGCGAGTCCATAGACCTGCGAAGGCGTCGGAATCAGCGAGATCACCGCGAGGGACAGATCACGCCGCTTGAGACGCGCCACCATCTCGACCGCCCGCACATCGAAGAGCGAGCACCCGAGGCCATAGAGGGTGTCGGTCGGGAACCCGATGACGCCCCCGCGCAGCACCGTCTCGGCGGCGGCGTCGAGCGCCTCCTCGTCGGGCGAGTCGGGATCGATCTTGAAGAGATCCAAATCAGCGTTTCCTTGCGGCCGGCTTGGGGGATTCGAGGCGGCGGGCCAGCGCCGGATCGGACACCGCCAGGATCCGCACCGCCAGATGCGCCGCGTTGCGCGCTCCCCACGATCCCACGCCGAGCGTCCCGACCGGAACTCCGGGCGGCATCTGCACCGTGGCCAGCAAGGCATCGAACCCCGAGAGCGGCGAGCTCGCGAGCGGCACGCCCAGCACCGGCAGCTTCGAGTTGGCGGCCATGGCGCCGGCCAGGTGCGCGGCCCCTCCCGCCCCGGCAATGATCACCTCGAGGCCGCGCGCCCTCGCGGTGCGCGCGTATTCGGCCGCGGCTTCGGGCGTGCGGTGCGCGGAGCGCACGGCGATCTCGTTGCCGATGCCGAAATCGTCGAGGACGCGGGACGCTTCCTCCATCACCGGCCGGTCCGACTCACTGCCCATCACGATGCCGACCCGAACTTTTGAAGCCTGCTTCCTCGAAGCCACGCTCATCCCCCTCACGAGTTTGTACCCGGCCGCGATGTGGCGGCCGAGACGCCGTCAAAGGCGATGTCGGTTCGATATCGCCAACCGTTCCTTCCCACGTCCGCGATGGCCGCGTACGCGTGGTCTCTCGCTTCCTCGCGGGTCGCAGCCTTGGCGACGACATAAGCCGCGCGCCCGCCGCGCACCACCCACTCCTCGTTCTCCCACCGCGTGCCGGCGTGAAAGACCGTGACCCCGTGCTGCTCGGCGGCGCGGTCGAGCCCCGTCAGCGTTCCGCCTCCATGCACGGCCTCGGGATACCCTTCATCCACCAGGGCCACGACCACCGTATGCTGGTCGCTCGGACGAATCGATTGCGACTCGAGATCTCCGCGCGCCGCGCTCATCAAGAGCCGCGCGAACGAGCCTTCGACGAGCGGCAGCACCGCCTGGGTCTCCGGATCGCCGAAGCGTGCGTTGATCTCCAGCACCTTGGGCCCGTCACGGGTGATCATGAGACCGGCGTAGAGCGTGCCGCGGAACGGCATCCCGCGCCGCGACATCACCGTGAGCAGCGGCGCGATGATGCGGCGCCCGGCCTGGTCGGCGATCGCGCGCTCCACCGCGGGCGCGTACGCGCCCATTCCACCCGTGTTCGGGCCCTGGTCGCCTTCGCGCGAGCGCTTGTAGTCACGCGCCGGAGCGAGCAGCACGTAGGCGCGGCCGTCGCACACCGCGGTCAACGACAGCTCGTCGCCTTCGAGATATTCCTCCATCACCACGGTACGGCCGCTCTCGCCGAAGCGATCGCCTTCGAGAGAGCCGGCCAGGAAGTCCAGCACTTCTTCGCGCTCCCGCGACACCAGGACCCCCTTCCCCGCGGCGAGGCCGTCGGCCTTGATCACCCACGGAGGGCCGAATGAGGGGAGCGCTTGCCGGGCATCGTCGAGTCGATCGAAGCGCGATGCGCGAGCCGTGGGCACGCCCACCTGGGTCATGACCTCTTTCGCGAACCACTTGCTCCATTCGAGCTTGGCCGCGCTGCGCGTGGGACCGTAGACGGGGATGCGCTTGGCGTCGAAGGCGTCGGCCACGCCCGCGGCCAGCGCCGCGTCCGGTCCGATGACGGCGAGCTGGATCTTCTCGTCCTCGGCCGTCTTGGCCAAGGCGGCGCCGTCGGTGTCCGGAATGTCGAGGCGCCGGAACGAGCGACCCATGCCGTCGTTCCCCGGTGACACGATGATCTCGGACACTTCCGCGTCCTGCGCGAGGCGCCATGCGAGCGCGTGCTCGCGACCGCCCGATCCGACAACGAGAATGCGGAGTCCCTTCACAGGACGGAATCTAGAAGCGGGCGTCCGAGGGGGTCAAGCCTGCCGGAGCCTTCGGCTCAGGGGACCGGAGGCGCTCCATTCGACATGGCGGCAAGCAGGCCCTTTCGGTCGAAAGTCACCTGTGAGAGGTAATGACGAGCTCCGTGCTCGTAGGAGCAAACCCAGCCGCCGCCTTTGCGCTTGGCGGTGAACGACTCGGGCGAGTAATTCCAGCGGCGCTCGCCACAGGAGCCCAGCGACATCACCGCGGCCGCCGCGAGCCTTGCGCTCCTGGCCGAGGACACTTTCATCAACCCCACCCGCAATTCTTCCACGCTTCGGAGCGGCCGCACCTGGCCTTGCTCGTTCACCTCGGCGACCATCGTGACGGAGCTCTCGAACGGCGGCTGGATCCCGCGCGCGTGCGTGAGCACATAGTAGAAGCGCCGCCCTGGGTATGCCGCTTCGACCGCCGAATTGCGAAGTCGTGCGGGACCTTCGTCGCATCCGTATCCAGGACGCGTCCGATCGAGCCAGTTCTTGAACGTCGCCAGGCCGGCATCGTTCCCGTATGGAGGTGTCGTCGTGGTGACGACGCATACCGTGACCAGAGCAGTGAGAATGGGGCCCATGCAATTGGTTATCGGCGGCGAGCGAGGCCATCTCGAGGGACCCGCGGCGCCCGGGCCGAGTAGCACCCTCCACGCGTTCAGACACGCGCAGATTCATGAGACCGAGAGGTCACGTCGTCGCTCCTCCAGAAACCGTCTCTCGGGCTCCTGTCGTGCCAGCTCGAGCGCGCGCGTGTACGCGACTCTCGCTTCATGATTTCTCCCCAACTGGCGTAGCAGCTCGGCGCGTGCCGAGTGCGCGAACGGATAATCCTTCAGATCCCCGCGCGCCAGGATCGCGTCCATGAGCTCCAGTCCGGCCAGTGGCCCATCCCGCATCGCGATCGCTGCGGCTTGGTTGAGCTCGACGACCGGGGAAGGCGCCGCCCGCGACAGGACGTCGTAGAGCCCGACGATCTGCGGCCAATCCGTGGCTGCCGCGGTGGGCGCCTCGGCATGAACCGCGGCGATCGCGGCCTGCAGTGCGTACGGCCCGAACCGCCTGGACTGGAGCGCGCGGCGTACGAGGTCGAGGCCTTCGGCGATCATCGCCGAGTTCCACCGAGAGCGATCCTGCTCGTCGAGCAGCACGATCCTGCCGTCCTCGGTCGTGCGCGTGGCGCGACGCGACTCGTGGAGCAGCATGAGCGCCAGCAGTCCCGCGCACTCCGGCTCGGGAAGCAGCTCGACCAGCAGGCGACCCAGCCGGATCGCCTCGCTCGACAGATCATGGCGAGTCAGGGACCCGCCCGACGTCGCGTGGTAGCCCTCGTTGAAGACCAGGTAGACCACATGCAGCACCATGTCGAGGCGCTCGGCCAGCTCGTTCCGCGGCGGAATCTGATAAGAGATGCCGGCGTCGCGAATCTTCGATTTCGCGCGCACGATGCGCTGAGCGATCGTCGGGGGCCGCGTGAAGAACGCGTGCGCGATCTCCTCGGTGGTGAGTCCGCAGACCTCGCGCAGCGTCAGGGCCACCTGGGCGTCCGGCGGCAGCGCCGGGTGACAGCAAAGGAAGATCAGCCGCAAGCGATCGTCGAAGGCGCACTCATCGTCGAGGCTCGCCGGATCGGGCGGAGTGGACTCCAGGCGCTCGGCGATCTCCCCCCATGACGCATCGAACCGCGCGCGGCGCCGCATGGAGTCAATTGCTTTGAACCGGCCCGTGGAGACCAGCCACGCGCGGGGCTTGGTGGGCACGCCGTCGCGCGCCCACTGGACGACCGCCGCGGTGAAGGCGTCGTGCAGCGCCTCCTCCGCCAGATCGAAATCGCCGAGCAGGCGGATCAGCGTGGCGAGGATGCGGCGCGACTCGGTGCGATAGACGGCGTCGACCGTCTCCCGCGCCCGATCGGCCGCCTCATCGCTCATGCCGCAAGACTAACGGACGGCCACCGGCACTTCCCACACCGGCCGCACCTCGATGCTGCCGTACTTGGCCCCTGGGATACGCGAGCCGATCTGGATGGCCTCGTTCAGATCCTTGGCTTCGATCATGTAGAAGCCGCCGAGCTGCTCCTTGGTCTCTGCAAATGGGCCGTCGGTGGTCGACAGCTTGCCGTTGCGGATCCGGACCGTCGTCGCCGAGGAGGTCGAGTGCAGTCGATGTCCCGCAACCCAATGGCCGCTCGACTTGATGCTCTCCCCGAAGGCTCCGTACTCGGCCAGAACCTGCTCGGTCTCTGCCTGAGGCAGCTTGGGCCATTGCGACTCGTCGGAGTAGATCAGGCACAGGTACTTCATGTTTCGCCTCCCGTTCCTGGGGTGAAATTGGACTGTGGACGCCAGGTAGTCGAACGAGAGGGGGCGAATTCGACAGGGACGGACGAGCGCTGAGGGGGGCTAGCTCTTCCCCACCAGCTCCTTCTCGAGCAGCTCCTTCACCACCTGCGGCACGGCCTGGCCGCCGCTCTTCTTCATCACCTGGCCCACCAGGAAGCCGATCGTGGCGGCCTTTCCCCCGCGATACTGCGCCACCGGACCGGGGTGCTCCTCGATCACCTCTCTCACCAGCGGCAACAGCTCGTCGGCGCCGCGGCGCACCTGGTACTCGGCGCGCTCCAGCACCGTGATCGCATCCGCGCCTTCGTCGGCCATCGCGTCCAGCGCCACTTTGGCCAGAGGACCGGTGATCTCCTTGCTCTCCACCCGGCGAACGAGCTCGCCGAGTGAAACCGGCGTGACCCGCTTCGACCACTCCGCGAGGGACCACGCGCGCGCGTTCATGCGGCCGAGCGCCTCTCCCATCACCCAGTTGCTGGCGGCCTTGGCGGACGCGATCGCGGCCACTTTCTCGAAGTAGTCCGCGAGGCCGCGATCCTGAGACAGCACCGCGGCGTCGTAGGCCGGCAATCCAAATCCAGAGACGAAGCGTGCCTCCAGCTCCCACGGCAGCTCGGGCAGGGAAGCCTTGGCTTCGGCGATCCACTCGCCGGACACTCTCAACAGCGGCAAATCGGGCTCCGGAAAGTATCGATAATCATGTGCGTGCTCCTTGGAGCGCATCACCGCGAGCTTGTCGTGGTCCGCGTCGTACAGGAGCGTCGCCTGCTCGATCCTGCCGCCCGAATCGAGCACCGAGGTCTGCCGCGCGATCTCCGCGGCGATCCCTCTTTCGACCCCCTTGATCGAGTTCAGATTCTTGATCTCGGTCTTGGTCCCGAGCTTCGTGGTCCCCGGCGCGCGGATCGAGACATTCGCGTCACAGCGCAGATGGCCCTTCTCCATGTCTCCGTCCGAGATGTCGAGCCAGCGCACCAGGCGCCGCAGCGCCGCCAGGAATGCCGCGCACTCGGCCGGCGCGTGGAAGACGGGCTCGGTCACCATCTCGAGCAGCGGCACGCCGGCGCGATTGAAGTCGACGCGAGAGATCCTGCGGTCGCCGAGCTTCTCGGGATGGAACGACTTTCCCGTGTCCTCCTCGACATGGATGCGAGTCAGCGCGAAGCTTCGCTCCTCCCCCTCGATGCGTGCCGGCAGCGCTCCGCCCTCACACAGAGGCCGGTCATACTGGGTGATCTGGTAGTTCTTCGGCATGTCGGGGTAGAAGTAGTTCTTGCGGGCGAACACGCTCTCGCCGCGGACCTCGCATTTCAGCGCCAGTCCCAGCCGCAGCGCGAAGTCGATCGCCGAGCGATTGGCGATCGGCAGCGCTCCGGGGAGCCCGAGGCACACCGGACACACGTTGCTGTTCGCCGCCGCCCCGAACTCGGCCGGGCACTCGCAGAACATCTTGGTGCGGGTGCGGAGCTGGATGTGGCACTCCAGCCCGATTACCGCTTCGTAGGCCATGCGAACTCCGTCTCGTGAGCGGCGGCCATGCGCGCGATGTCGCCCCGCACCTCGATGGCGCGCGCCGCGCGCAGGAGCGTGGGCTCCGCGTCTTCCGGCCCGAGCAGCTGCACCGCCTTCGGCAGCCGGCTCGCGGTCAGCCCGACCGGCACGGTGAGTCCCGGAATGCCGGCCAGGTTGGCGCCGATGGTGAAGATGTCGCTCAGGTACATCGCCAGCGGATCGTCGGTCTTCTCGCCGATCCTGAAGGGCAGAGTCGGCGACGCCGGCAGCACCATGAAGTCGCTTCGGGCGAAGGCCTCCTGAAACTCGCGCCGGATGCGGGTGCGCGCCTTCTGCGCCGTGAGGTAGTAGGCGTCGTAGTAGCCGGCCGACAATGCATAGGTGCCGAGCAGGATGCGGCGCTGCACCTCGGGGCCGAAGCCCTCGCTGCGCGTCTTCGTGTAGAGCGCCCTCACGTCTTCGCTGTCCGCGTGCCGGAAGCCGTAGCGAACGCCGTCGAAGCGCGCCAGGTTGGAGCTGGCCTCCGCGGTCGCCACCAGGTAGTACGTCGCGACCGCGAACTCTCCGGGCATGAACTCGAGCGGCACACGCACCGCTCCCGCCTTCTCGAGCCACTCGGCCGCCTCCTCCAGCCCGCGCACCACGTCGGTTTCGACGCCGGCCTTCCAGAGATTCGCCGGCCAGCCGAATCGCAACCCGCGCACGCCCGTGTCCCAGCCGCTCACATCGGGGGCCGGCGTCTGCCGCGTGGTGGCGTCACACGGATCGGGACCGGCAAGCGACGTGTACGTGGTCGCGACGTCGGAGACGTGGCGGGCGAAGATCCCGACCTGATCGAGCGACGAGCCGAACGCGACCAGCCCGTAGCGCGACAGCCGGCCGTACGTGGGCTTGAGGCCGAGCACGCCGCAGAACGCCGCAGGCTGCCGCACGGAGCCCCCGGTGTCCGAGCCCAGCGAGACGGGCGAGAGCCCATAGGCCACCGCCGCCGCGGGGCCGCCACTCGAGCCGCCGGGAACACGCTCGAGGTCGTAAGGGTTGCGAGTCGGTCCGAAGGCGCTGTACTCGGTGGACGAGCCCATCGCGAACTCATCCATGTTGCCTTTACCGGTCACCACCGCACCGGCGCCGCGCAGTCGCCGGATCACCGTGGCGTCGTAAGGGGAGCGATAGCCGGCGAGGATCCTCGAGCCACACGTCGTCGGGTAGTCGGTGGTGCACAGGTTGTCCTTCACCACCACCGGTACGCCCGTGAGCGGGCCGTCCACCACGGCGGCGGCGCCTGAAGCGCGTGCCTTCGGGTCCGCGGCGAGGATCGCGTGGACGTCCGACTCCCACGTCTTCGCGGGTCCCTCCCACCCCGACTCGACGGCCTCGACGGCCTTGGCCTTGCCGGTTCTCACCCGCTCCGCGAGCGCTTTGGCCGACAGCTTCCAGAGATCGGTCACGGGTTCACGTTCTCCACGATCGGCGGCACCAGGAAGAAGCCGTGCTCGCCTTCCGGTGCGGCCGCCAGCGCCTGCTCGGGCGTGAGCCGCCGACCATCGGGCTGGTCCTGACGGAGAGGAGCGTCGGCCGGCGCGAACACCGTCGGCTCGCAGCCCTCCAAGTCGAGCTGCTGGATGGTCGCGGCGAAGTCGAGCACCTGCGAGAGCTGCGAAGCCAGACGCTCGACCTGGTCCTCGGGGATGTGCAGCCGAGCCAGCTCGGCGATGCGGGCGACTTCGGCACGATCAATCGACATGGCTGCCCTCGGTGAGGAAACGCGCCAGCACCTTCTTGATGCGGGTGCCGAAGCGCACGGTGTAGCGCAGCGTGTCGCCCTGGCCTTCGGCGGCCATGACGATTCCGCGTCCGAAGCTCTCGTGAAACACTTCGCGACCGACCGCAGGCGACCGCTTGGTCGGCCCGGACGAGGTCCACGAATCGCGCGGCGACCCACTGTCCCACTCGCGCGGCTCCCGCGGTCCGCGCCGTGGCCGCCAGGCGTCCGGATAGTCGTCGTCCTCGACCGCACGCCTCACCGCCACCGGCTCATCGCGGTCCAGCAGCTCGCTCGGGATCTCGTCCACGAAGCGCGACACCTGCCCGCCCGCCGCGCCGTACCCGCCCGAGGTGTAGCGGTGGCGGAACGCGGCGGCGGTCAGCAGCAGCTGGTCGCGCGCGCGGGTCAGCGCGACGTAGAACAAGCGGCGCTCCTCTTCCAGCTCGGAGGGAATTTCGAGCGAGCTGGCATGCGGAAACAGTCCTTCCTCGAGCCCGGCCACCACCACCACGTCGAACTCGAGACCCTTGGCATTGTGAGCGGTGAGCAGCAGCAGCCGGTCGGCGCCTTCTTCGAGGCGGTCGGCGTCGGTCAGCAGCGCCGCCTCCGCCAGATACGCCGCGAGCCCGGGATCCGCCGCGGTGGCCGCAAAGGCCGCCGCCGACTCGAGCAGCTCCTGCACGTTGCCCACGCGCTCCATGGCCAGGCGCTCGTCCTCTTCCGCGATCCAGTCGAGATAGCTGGTGCGCTCGAGCACGAGCCGCAGCAGCTGATCGGCCGGCTCGGCGACGCGAGTCCGCAGCTCGTCCAGCAAGGACAGCCACGCGGTTGCCGACCCAGCGCCCCGTGCCAGCGCGCCTTCCTGCAGCGCTCCGCGCAGGGCCTCGACCGGGGCCTTGGCCCCCGACTCCATGCGCGCCTCGATGCGGGCGCGGACGGCTTCGCCGAGACCGCGCTTGGGCGTATTGAGCGCGCGCCAGAAGGCGGCGGTGTCGCTGGGATTGACCGCCAGCCGCAGGTAGGCGAGCAGGTCCTTCACCTCGCGGCGCTGGTAGAAGGAGATGCCGCCCACCAGCTCATAGGGAATCTTCCGGTGCCGCAGCTCGGTCTCGAGCGCGCGGGACTGGGCGTGCGTGCGGTACAGCACCGCGCAGTCCCTGAGCTTCTGGCTCGCACCGGGCGCGAGCGCGCGGTCGTGGATGAACTGGACGACCCGGCGCGCCTCTTCCGTCTCGTCGGGAGCAAGCACGAAACGGAGCGAAGCTCCTGCGTCGCGCTCGCACCACAGTCGCTTGCCCTTGCGGTCGCGATTGTTCTCGATCACCGCGTTGGCCGCAGCCAGGATGTTCCCGGTCGAGCGGTAGTTCTGCTCGAGCTTGATGACCGCGGCGCCCGAGAACGCACGCTCGAAATCGAGGACGTTGGTGAGATCTGCGCCGCGCCAGGAAAAGATCATCTGGTCGTCGTCACCGACCACGAACACGTTGCCGTGCCCCTTCCCCAGCGCCTCGACCACACGGAACTGAGCGTGGTTCGTGTCCTGGTACTCGTCCACCAGCACGTGCTCGAAGCGCTTCGCGTAATACTCGCCGACCTGCGGACGTTCGCGGAACAGCCACACGACCTGCGCGATCAGGTCGTCGAAGTCGAACGCCGAGCGGCGCCGCAGCGCCTCTTCGTAGAGCGCGTAGGCCTCGGTCACCCGTTTCTGGAGCGGGGTCATCGCCACCGGCAGCGCTTCGGCGGGAGTCACCAGCGCGCTCTTGGCATCGCTGATCCTGCCGAGGAACTCTCCCGGACGCGCCGCTTCCTCGGTCAGTCCCATGCTCTTCAGCACTTCCTTCAGCACGCCTTCCTGGTCCTCGCGGTCGTAGATCACGAAGTCCGCACCGCGCCCGGCGACCGCTTCACGCCTCGCCTCGCGGCGCAGGATCCTGAGCCCGGTGCCGTGGAAGGTGCCCACCCAGAGCCGGCGAGAGGCTTCGCGCCCGACTCGGCGCTCGATGCGCTCCCGCATCTCTCGCGCGGCGCGATTGGTGAAGGTGAAGGCCAGCACGTGATCGGCGGCGATCCCCGATTCCAGCAGGCGGCCGACCCGCTCGGTGAGCACGCGCGTCTTGCCGCTCCCCGCTCCCGCCAGCACCAGCAGCGGGCCAGCGGGGTGCTCGACGGCGGCTCGCTGGGCGTCGTTCAGGAATACGGAGTTCGACAAGGGCAGGGTCCGGTCGCGGCGCGGGAAAAAAAGGAATGCGCCGACTCTAACGAACCGGCGCGAACCCGTCCAACCTCGGCCGACCCGCGGCCGTTTCACTCAGAACTCGGGACCGATGCTGAAGTACCACTGAGGCTTGCTGTTGCTCACGAAGTCCGTGTTCCACGCCACGTCGACCTTGACGATGAAGAACGACAGGGCGGTGCGAATCCCCGTGCCGTAGCCGACCTTGAGGTCCTGCAGCCGTCGCTTGCCGTCGACGACGCTGCTGAGCCGCGGCGTGTAGTCCTGGTACCAGGCGTTGCCGACGTCGAGGAAACCGACGCCTCGCAGGTTGAAGAACCCGAGCGGCAGCGGTCCCACGAGCCCCAGTTGCTGGATGAACGGGAAGCGGTACTCGAAGTTGGCGAGCGCCACGCGCGATCCGTAGATCGAGAAGTCATCGTAGCCCCGCAGCGTCGAGAACCCGCCGATCTCGAAGGTCTGGGGATTGCGGCCGCCGCTCACGCCCGCCAGCACGCGCGTGGCGAAGGAGTGGCCATGGGTCATGTCCCAGTAGCGACGCATGTCGAGCACCGCGGTCTGATACGAGAGGCCGCGGCGGTTGACCGGAAACGACGGGCTGTAGGTGAAGTTGTAGCGACCGCCGTTGACCGGGCCGTAGTAGCCGAACAGCGCATTGTCCCCAACCAGCGAGATCGACGGCGAGCTGACCGCCAGGTGCTCCTTCCGCCCCTCGAACAGCACGCCGTTGGCATCTTCGTCGTAGAACTGACGCTCCACGAACATCTGCGTGTATCCGAACTCGAGGCGACGGAAGCGGTCGAAGGGATACGCGGTCGACACGAGCGCGCCGTAGCTGCGCTCCGAGAACAGCCGCGGCGTGCCGAGCTGCTCGCCGAGCGGCGAGACCTGCGAGGAGTAGTAGTTCTTGAAGTGGAAGACGCCGGTCGAGAAATCCCAGCGGCGCGGCAGGTAGGTGTAGACCAGCAACGCATTGGTCTCGCTCAGGTCGTCACTGATGACGTCGGTGGCGAGATAGAGATTGTGATTGCCGAGGAAGTCGCTGAACGCGAACTGCGTCTGCCCGATGACCCCCAGGGTCGAGGCGTAGAAGCCTGCGCCCGCGTAGTCCGCCGACAGCCGTCCCCGGTACTTGGTGGGTTTCTGCCAGAGCACGCTGTCGGCGACCGCGAACGGACCCCCGTTGTCGTGGAGCGGAGACCGCGTCGGCAGCGGGCCGGCGGTATCCGGCGGCGCCCAGCCCTGGGGCTGGCCCCCCATCGCCCACGGCGAGGTCTCGAACGGGTTTTCCACCTGGACCCCACGGGCCGCGCCGCTTCCCGCGGAACGCGGATCCTCGCGCGCCATCAGCGTCGAATCGGGACCGCTCAGCGTGTCCGGCCAGCTCACCGCCAGAGCCCCTTTCGTCTCGGGCTCGGTCACGGTAATCGAATCGACCTGCTCCTGCATGCCTTCGGGGCTCACCACGGCGTGCGGAGCATTGGCGCGCAGCCGCTCCATGACCGGATCGAGCGACAGCGCTTCGCGAACCGCGAAGATGTCGACGCCGCCGTTGTTGAATGCGGCGAACACCAGGCGGTCGTGCTGCCGGGACCAGCTCAGGCTGGTCACTCCGCCCTGCACGTCGGTGAGCTGGGTGATCGACGCGTCCTTGGCGTCCCACAGATAGATGTTGGGGGTGCCGCCGAGGTCGGAGATGAAGGCCAGCTTCGAGCCGTCGGAGGACCAGGCCGGTGAGTGATCCTCGCCCTGCGTGTCGAGCACCTGAGTGATCTCACGGGTTTGGAGATCCATGCCGAAGATGCCATAGGCGCCGTGCCCTTTCTCGCGGCGCAGCGGATGCAGCACCACGGGGGCCAGCCGATCCGACGAAAACGTGATGCCGTTGCCGTCGGGGCGCCAGGTCAGCTCCATCTCGTCGTAGGTGTCGTTGGTGAGGCGCCAGGCCTTGTTGCTGGTGCGATCGACCATGTAGATGTCGGCGCGATCCCCTCTGACCCCGACCACCGCGATCGAGTCCGAGGTCGGCGACCACGATGGATACGACATCGAAGGACAGCCCAGGTCGAAGCGCTTGATGATCTTCCCGCTCTCGGCCGAGATCACGTAGAGCACGTCGTAGCCGTTGCTCTTGGCCACCAGCGCCAGCTCCCTGCCGTCTGGCGACCAGGTCAGCGACGCGCGGAAGCTCGGGATGGACTCGAACTGCACATTGCGCTCGCCGCGGATCACCCGGCGCAGGACCTTCCCGTCGAACGCCGACATCAGATACACGTCGGTGTACTGGCGGCGGTCGGAGACGAACACCACGCGGTCGCCCTGGGGCGACACCGAGGGCGCGGTGTTCACGTAGTTCTGCTCGCGCCGGTGGTCGGTGAGCCGGCGCGCGAAGTGCTCGGGGTCCTGCTTGCTGGCGACCGTCGGCCAGTAGCGCTTGCGGAGCCACGAACGCCACTGCTCGTCGAAGCGTCCGATCGACACGCCGAGACTCTTCTGGAAGGCGCCCTCGAAGCTGCGCATCTGGCGGATCCGCTGCAGCAGGTCGCGCAGGCGCTCGTCGCCGAAGCGCTCGACCAGGTAGCTGACGGCCGACTGGCCCTGCTTGTAAACGATGTAGCCGCCCGAATACATGAGCGGCGGCAGGTAGCCCGAGATGGTCCCGTCACGCAGGAACATCTCCGCGTTCGACTCCATGCCCAGCGAGACGTACTCCGCGAGCCCCTCCGCGAACCAGAGCGGCACCTGATAGAAGCTCTGGCGCGCCAGCATCGCGCCGGCCGCTCCGCCGTAGAGCATGTCGAACATGTACGCGTGGACGAGCTCGTGGACCACGACGTGTCGCAGATCCTCGTACGGACCCATGAACGGCAGCACGACGCGATTGCGGAGCAGCTCGGTGAAGCCGCCGGTGCCGGCGTCGATCAGCTGTGGGGTGACGTTGGTCTGGGCGAAGTCGTTGTGGGAGCCGTAGAGGATGATGGGGATCCGGCGGGTGAGCTGGTGCCCCATCACTTTGGTGAGGGTGGTGTTGGTCTTCTCGGCCAGGTCCAGCACCCGGCGGGCGAGGCTGTCGAGCTCGGGATAGAAGTAGATCTGGAAGTGATCCGACTCGATCGAGCGCCAGTCGTAGGTCCGGTATTGGACCTTGTTCTGCCCGAAGTACTGCGCGTGTGCTGGGGCGCTGGCGCCGATTCCGAGCGCGGCGAAGACCACCGCGAGCGCGAGCCGAGCTCCGCGAAGGCCCCTCAGCCTTCTACCGTCCTTCATGCCTGTCCTTCCCAACCCGGCCGCGGTCGTGCCTTTGTTAGGTACCGTCGAGGGGCCCATAGGTTCGCAGATTCTTCGGGTAAGACGCTAGTACTCCCAGCGGGCCTTGAGGTTGAGGTTGAAGTCCGGATAGGAGGAAACGCTCGAGGTATTGCCCGAACCGGGTTTCTTCTGGGTGAGCTGGCTGGTCACGTAGAAGTACCGGTTGATCCGGTATTCGGCCTCCAGGTCACGCTCCACCAAGTCGTCATTGCTGGTGACGGCGGTGTGGGCGGTCCCCGGGAGGAGCTGGCGGTAGCGGACCATGAACTGCGGACTGAGCTGGGCGCCGGCTCCCACCAGGAGGCCGCCCTGGCCGCCGATCACGCCGCCCTGCTGGCGCGCGAACTCCCAGTCGGTGATGTAGCCGCGGAACGCGCGGGACAGCTCGCCCGAGAGCTGGCGGTTGAGCGCGCGGGTGAGATAGCTGTCGAGCGGGTCGGTGTAGGCCATGGCGCGATCCCGAGTCCGTGCGTCCGGATCGTTCGGTGTGACTCGCCCGATGGTCAGCTCGCGAAGGATCTGCGCCTCGTCGAGGTCGTCGGGTTGGCTCACGAACTCGATGTTCGGGATGCTGGAGCGCCCCGAGATGTTGACCGTGATGGTGTGCGGCTCGGGGCTCGAGTTCGAAGTGGTCATGGCCGTGGGGGTGAGCCGCGTCGTCGCGCTCGCGTCGACCAGCGGATCCACCCCGCCCACGTTGTCGAACGTCAGCCGCGCGTTGGTGATGTTGAAACGATTGCTGAGGAACCAGTAGGTGCCGCGCAGCGCTTCCATGTCGCCGAAGATGACCAGCTTGTCCGGCCGCTGCTCGACGTTGAGGTCGGCGCTGAACTCGATGTCGCCGTCCGCGGGCTGCCAGCGCAGGTTGTCGGTGGCGTGGAGATGGATGCGATACGTCCAGAACAGCTTCTGCGTGCTGGCCTGGACCACCTCGGCCTGGCTCTGGCGCGTGAAGTCCCAGAGGATCACGGCGCGGCTGATCTCGACGTTGTCGCTGGTGATGTGCGGCAACACCTGGCCGTCGACGCGGACGCCGTCGCGGATCACGAAGTCGCCGTCGAAGCGCGCGGCGTACAGCCCGTCTTCCGACGCGGTGAAATCGCGGAGCGAGACGTCGAAGCGGTAGTGCGCGGGGCCCTCGCCCGGCAGGTCCAGCTTGCCGCGAGCGCGCACGCGCCCGCGCTCGCGTTCCCGCTCCTCGGAGCGGCGCACCGCGGTCAGCGTGTCGAGGGTGATGCTGGAGCTGGCGAACCGAATCCGCGCGCGCACGTCCTCCAGCAGCTCGCTGCGGCCGGCCAGCCGCAGCCTCCCGTTGTCGATCTGGGCGTAGCCTTCCATCTCGGGGTGGCGCGGCGTGCCCCGCACGTCTCCGCGCACGACGAAGCGGCCGTCGGCGTAGCCGATCTGGGGCACCACCAGGGTGAGCATGGACAGGTTGCCGTTGGGGATGTCCACCACCCAGTGCATGGGCGCGTCCATCACCTCGGCCGCGCGGCCGAAGGCGAGCTTGGCGTCGATGTCTCCGCTCGCGCTCGAGACCGTGGAGTCCCGCGTGCCTCGCAGCCGCTCGACGTGCAGGCGCTGCCCGTTGTAGCGGGCATCGGCCACCGCCTGATCGAGCCTCACGTTGCGCCACGCCAGAGGCTTGGCCTCGAGATGGGTCTCGAACTCCGGCCGTGAAGGCCGGCCCGAAAAGCGCAGCGTGCCGTTCAGCGTCCCCGACCAGTCGGGCACGATCCCGAACGAGCGCGCCGCGGGCGCCAGCGAAACCGTGCGCACGGCCACGTCCCCGCTCCAATGCCGTGCGTCGGCCAGCCATTCCGTGACGCCCTCGGGGGTCAGCGTGTCGGGCCAGTCGCGTTGCGTGTCGCGGAACTGCCCGTGGGTCTCGACCCACCCTCCGCCCAGGCGCAGCGCCATGCGTGACACGTCCAGGCGCGACGGCGCTCCGGCAAGATCCAGCTCGAGCGAGTCCAGCTGCGTGCGCTGCATCCCTGGGCGCGACGCAATGCCGTGCAACTCCCAGCGCGGATCGCCCGAGGCGCCGCGGACCGCGAGGTCGACGTTGGCGCGACCGCGGATCTGGAGCGACTCGGGAAGGCCGAGCCGCGACAGATCGAGCGCGGTCGCGTGAGCGCGCCAGTCGTACGAGCCGCCGGGAATCGCCCAGCGTCCGCCGATGTCGAGACGCGCCTCGCCGTCCTCCGCGATCAGCCGCTCGAACGTCACCCCCTGCGAGTTGCCGGAGAGGCGGATCGGCTCCACGGCGCGCCACGAGAACTGCCGGCTCTTCACCGCCGCCTGATCCGCGGTCATGCGCCAGCCGCCTCCTTCGTCCCACGAGGTCTCCGCCGCCATGGTCAGCAGCGTGTCGGAAGCCGCGCCGCGGAGCGCGGACATCGTCAGCGTGCCGTCGCCGAGATGGACCGGGCTCGCCGCGCTGTCGAAGTGGACGCCCAGGTACATCACGTCGCGCAGCCGTGCCTGCGCGGTGAGATCGGGGGTCGGCAGCAGCCGTCCCTGGAGATCGGTGAGCCTCCATCCTCCGGCGTCGATGCCGAACCACTTCGTGGCGCGCCCTTCCAGCGCTCCGGTCACGTGCAGGCCGCCATCGCGACCTTCCACCGTTCCCTCGCCGCTCGCCAGCGTGCCGGTCAAACCGCTGGCGCGGCCGTCGGGCCATTCGTCCAGCGGGAAGCTCTCCACCCGATAGCTCCCGCTCCATCCGCCCGGCAGCGTGCGGCCGCGGAGGCCGAAGCGTCCGCCACGCCGCACCGCGTCGACGCGAAAGCTGTCGGGAGCATTGGGCGGGAACGAGACCCGGACGACGCCGCTGTCGGCGCGCCAGCCCGCCAGCATGCTGGGCTCCAGCGTGGCGTCGAGCACCGAGCTCGGCGTGCGCCGGGTGTCGACCACGTACCGGAAGCGTCCTTTCAGATCGCCCGCGGGCCAGTCCTTGAGTCCCAGCACGGTCCAGCGCGCCGGGTCGCCTTTCTGCGCGCGGCCGCTGATCTCCCATCCCGCCTTGGACCATGAGAGCCGGCCGCCTTCGAGGTCCCCCGCCGGCGAGGTGCCGGAGAGCAAAGGCATGGTGAGCTTGCCGTCGCGGAACGAGAAGGTTCCTTGCGACTCGAGCGGGAGATCCGCCCAGATCGCGCGGCTGGTCGCGGCGCCGGTCCATCCGAACTCCTCCTGCGTCGCCTGGAACGAGAACGCGCCCTGGCCGTCGACCTCGAAGGTGCGGTTGCGGAAGACCTTCGCCAGCCAGCGCCACTGCACACGCTCGATCTCGCCGGCCAGGGCTCGCCGCGTCTCGCCGCGCTTCCAGCTCGCCTGGCCATGGAGCGCGAGCGGAGGCGAGTCGAGCCTTTGCACGTCGATCGTGACGCTGTCGCCGGCGGTGATGCTCGCCACCAGCTTGTGGAGCGGCATTCCCCAGGGCCCGCGGTTCCATGAGAGAGAGCGGATCTCGACCTCGGTGGCGCCTCCAGTGGTGACGGCGGCGTCGAGATCGAACCCGCTGATCGAGTGCTCGCCCTCCGGCAACGCCAGACTTCCGTCGCGAATGCGGATCTCGTAGTCGAACGCGCGACCTCTCTTCGCCGAGCCCTTGCCCGGCCGCCATTCGGGCACGCGCAGCTTGCCGTCGGCGCCGCGCTCCAGACGCACGACCGGACGGTCGACCTCGATCACCAGCGCGCCACGCTGGCCGGCGAACAGGTTCCAGGTCGAATAGCGCAGCGTCATCGACTGGGCTTCGAACAGCGGTGCGCCGCCGCCCTTCTGATTGACCTGCGGGTGCAGCACCCGGACCGATCGCAGCGGATTGCCGCGCACGCTTTGCACCGTCAGGGCCAGATCGCTGTGCTCGCGCAGCACCTGGTTCACGCGCCAGGTCAGCTCGTGTGAAGCCCACTGGGTGTGGTTCCAGACGTAGTACATGGTGGCGCCGAGCGCGATGAGCACGACCGCGACCAGCGAGAGCCCGCCCACCAGCAGGAGCTTGCGAACCGTCCACCGGACCGGCGCACGGATCTGCTCCGGGACGTGCTCGGCGACCTCCTCCGCCACTTCCTCGACGGCGCTCTCGACCCGCTCCTCGACGCGCTCCACCGCCTCGCCGACGCGCTCGCCGATGCCGGGGCGCTCGGGCTCTTCCGGCAGCTGTTCAGCGGGCTCTTGGGGACTGGTCACGGGGGTCTGCTCCGGCTAGAAGGATGGACCGAGCGCGAATTGAACGATGGGCTGCCAGCGCTCCGGCAACACGCGCCAGGTGACGTCCACACGCAGCGGCCCGATCGGCAGCTCGGCGCGGGGGCCCAAGCCCACCACCATGCGAACGGCATTCGGATCGAGGTCGCGCGTGGCGGCGAAGTTGTCCCATCGAACGAACTTCGCTTGCGGCCATACGTTGCCGATGTCGGAATAGACCTCGAGCCCGATGGTCCCGAGCAGGGGCATGCGGAGCGGGGTCGGGATGCGCAGCTCGACGCTGCTCTGCAGCTGGGCGAGCCCGCCCGAGCCCGGAGGCGGGATCACGTTCTCGACGTATCCGCGGATCGAGTTGACGCCGCCGCTCCGGAAGCGGTCCTCGAGCGGCACGCGCGCCACCTCGGGATCGCTCGCGGCGCCCGCCACCGGGGTGAAGTTCGGCGGAGATCCCGTGGGATGGATCACGCCGCCGAGCGCTCGCGTGGCCAGCGTCCATCCGTTCCGCAGAGGGGTGTACCAGGAGGCGCTCACCTCGAACTTGTTGAAGCTGCTGGTCCCGCGCAAGGGACCGCCGGCCAGCTCGGCAACGAGGCGCGTGGTCGAGCCTCGGGATGGCGAAAACGGGTTGTCGCGGAGATCCCGCTCGAAGGCGAGCGAGAGCCGGTGGGTCGTGTAGTCGGGCTCGGCGGTGTTCAGCAGCGAGTCGAGCGTGGCGGGAGGAATCGTGTCGGCGATGCCGGAGCGGATCGAGAGCTCCTGCCGCACGAATTGATTCTCCTGGCTGAGGGTGAGCCGCGCGAAGCGGTTGAGCTCGCGCCGCAGCTGAAAGTTCAGGCCTTTGAACTCCTGGCGCACGACCCAGCGGAAGTCCTCGCGGTCGTCGTAACGCTCGTAGAAGGGCGTCACGATCCCGCGCGTGCGCGTGCCGAACAACCACGGCTCGATCAGCGAGCCCTCGATGTGCCAGCGCTTGAAGATGATGAACTTCTTGTCGTCGGGCTTGAATGCCAGCAGCGACGAGATCGTTCCCTGCAGCCCCTGGCCCGCCAGGTTCCGGTGTCCCCACGCGCCCAGCATGCGCAGGCGCTCGTCGGTGCCGCTGCCGACGCCGGCATCGATCCAGCGCGGCCGCCGCTCGCGCAGGCGCACGTCGAAGTTCATCGTGGTGTGGGTGGAATCGGGCAGCGGCTCGATCTGCACCTGGCTGAACAGCCCTGACTCGTACAGATGCTCCTGGGTCCGGGTCACGCGCGACAGCTGGTAGTTGGCGCCCGGCTTGAGCAACAGCTCGCGCGTGATCAGCCGGTCCTTCACCTTGTCGTGCCCCGAGACCGTCACTTCGCCCACCTTGTACCGCTCGCCTTCCTCCACGACGTAGGTGACGTCCACCTGCGTCGAATCCGGATCGCCCCGGCGATAGCTCGCGGCCGCGTGCGGGCGGTAGCCGCGCTCCTGGTACATGGCCGAGATGATGAGCGTGTCGAGCTGGAGGAAGCCGGGATCGAACGGGCGATCTTCCCTTGCCCATACCTTCTTGCGCAGGTCCTTCGCCGGATAGACGTTCGTTCCCTGGAACGTCACGCTGCGGATTCGTGAGCGCTCGCCTTCGCGAATCAGGAAGTCCACGGTCACCAGATCGATCGAATCGCTGGAGCTGACGCGGTAGGACGCGGTGGCGTCGAGGAAGCCGTTGTGGCGGTAGATCTGCCTGATGGCCTCGACGTCCGAGGTCAGGTAGTCGAAGCGCAGCGTGGGCTTCTCGCGCCACGGCCAGAACGAAGGACTCTTCGTCTTCAACACCTTGCGTATCGCTCCCGCGCTCAGTTGCCGCCGGCCGATGAGCTCGACCCGCGACACCTTCTTCAGCTCCTGGAGGAGCTCCTCCTGGGCGCTCGCCGCCGCGGCAAGACCGCAGACGCCGAGCAACCCCCCCAGGATGATCGCCGCGCGCCGCGCGCTACGGCGGGCTCGGCGCAACCTCCCCCTCCTGGGGAGCCTTGTCGAGCGCGCGCTGACGTTGCACCAGACGCAGAGGGTCGTTGAAGACGATCAGGATGAACAGCGTCGCGATCACCGCGAGACCGACCTTCTGGAACCGGATGTACGCCCGTGCGGAGATGGCCTGGCGGCGGACTGCCTGCACCAGCGCAAGCAGGATGTGACCGCCGTCGAGCACCGGGATGGGGAGCAGATTGAACGCCATGATGG
This sequence comes from Candidatus Eisenbacteria bacterium, assembly GCA_035712145.1. Lineage (NCBI taxonomy): Bacteria > Candidatus Eiseniibacteriota > Candidatus Eiseniibacteriota bacterium. Next base: position 100,367 of record DASTBI010000252.1, read on the forward strand.
CGACGTTGATCATCGCCAGGAACTGCAGATACGAGTCGATGCCCCGGCGAGCCTGCTCGCTGGCCGCCTGGGCGATGAACAGCGGACCTCCGAGGTATTCGCGGTAGTAGAGAGGCCGCGTGAAGGTGAGCCAGAGCCCGCCGTAGACGTTGGCCACCAGCGCGCCGGTCGCCCGGAATCCGAGTTGCAGCGATTCGAGCAACGGGTGACGTTCCACGTAGACGCCGTGCCGCGGAGCCTCGATGCCGATGCGCGCATCGTTGCCGCGCCGCCCGTCGGGGTTCATCGGCGTCACCCGCAGATCGAACTGCTGGCTGCCGCGCTGAATGGTGAGCGTCATCGGCTTGTCGGCGTTGCCCTGCAGCGCGCGCGGCAGGTCTTCCCAGACCGCGATCGACTGACCATTGATCGCCAGGATGCGGTCGCCTTCCTTGAGGCCGGCTTTGTACGCGGGCATGCCCGTCACCACCCCGCCCACCACCGGCGGCTCGGGGGGACGATGCAGGCCCGACAGCACGGGCTCGCGCGCGTCGGCGGCGATCGGAATCCGGAGCGTCTGTCCGCTGCGCGACACCGTGAGACTCATCGGTTCGTTCTTGGGGTGCTCGGACGCCTTGACGAAGATCGCGATCCAGCTCGATACCGGTCGGTCGGCGACCGCAACGATACGGTCCCCTTCGCGCAATCCGGCCTGATAGGCGCGGCTCGTGTCGGGGACGGCTCCGAGCTGGTTCGAATAGTCGGGATAGCTCACGCCGATCAATCCGACGAGGACCATCACCACGAAGGCGGTGACGAGGTTCGCGGCAGGTCCGGCGACCGCGATCAGGAGTCGGCCGAACCAGGGATGCGACAGGAACTCATCCTTCCCGCCCGGCATCGTGCCGTCTTCCTCGGGACTGTCGCCCGCCATCTGCACGTAGCCGCCGAGGGGAATGATCGAGAGCCGGTACTCGGTCTCGCCATGCGTCCACTTGATCAGCGGCGGGCCGAATCCGAGCGAGAATTTGAGCACTCGGACGCCTCGCCACTTGGCCACCAGGAAGTGCCCCAGCTCGTGCACGAAGATCACGAGCCCGAGCAGGAGCAAACCAGGGAGAACGAGCGACCAGATCACGGGCAACTCCTTATGGGCCAAGGCGATTGCGAGATTACGCCCTGCGGTTCGACAGCGTCAAGCGCGCGGGACCGCCTTCTTGGATGCCGACTCCTGCCACTCGGCGGCCAGCCATGACCAAGCCAAAAAGGCAGGTTTCGTGCCGCGAAGATGCCGCTCGATCACGAGCTCGAGCGGCCCGCGCCCAGCGCCGAACGGTACGCGTCCAGCGTGCGCTCGACCGTCCGATCGATGTGAAATTCCTGGGCTGCCTGTTTTCCCGCTCTGCCCATCGCCGCGCGCGCTTCCGGCGAATTCAGCAGCTCCGTCAGGACCCCGGCCATCGCCCGGGGGTCCCGTGGTGGAACCAGGCGACCGGTGACGCGATCCTGCACCACCTCGGGGACCCCTCCGACCGCGGTCGCCACGACCGGGACTCCCGCGTCCTGGGCCTCGATCAAGGTGGTGGCGATCCCTTCCGAGTCCGAAGCCAGGGCGGCCATCGTGCATTGTGCGATCAGGACGCGGGCATCCTCTCGAAACCCGAGCAGATGGACGCGTTTCTCGAGGCCGAGCGCCCTGGCCTGCCGTTCCAAGCTCTCCCGCAGGGGACCCTCGCCCAGCCAGACCATGTGCACGTCGGCCGCTGTCGAGGCGACCACCAGGGAAAAAGCCTCGAGCAGATCACGGTGACGCTTCTCGGCGGTGAGCGCCGCCGCGGTCCCGATCAGCAGGGTATCGCTCGCGACTCCGAGCAGTCGGCGCACGTCGATCGACGACGAAGGCGCGGGCTCGATGCCGCTCGGCACGACCACCAATCGCTCGCGCGGCACGCCGCCCTTCGCCATCGTCTCGAGGACGCCGCGGCTCACACACAGATAGCGGTCCACCGGCATTCGGTACTTGAGCCCCAGGAGTCCGCCGCGCACCGGCATCGCCACGCGCCGCGACACGACGACGGCCGGCACCCGGGCGATGCGCGCGGCCGGCACGCCGAGCGCATGCGCGCGCGCCGTGTGCGCGTGGACGACATCGGGCTTCCACGCGCCGATCATGCCGCGCGCGGCGAACCCGGCGCCGAGATCCAGATCGAAGCGCGGATCCCACGGCTCCGCCATCACGCCTGCGGCTCGCGCGCGCCGGAGCAGCGGCGCGTCGGGCGCGAGCAGCATGGACTCCACCCCGTGGCGGCGCAGGCCGCGGATCAGCATGTGGACCTGCGCCTGTCCCCCTCGCCACTCTCGGCCGGTGTCGAGGTGGACCACGCGCCGGACGGCCGCGGCGCTCATTCGCGGCGTTCGGCGCCGGCGGGATCCGCCCAGAGCTCGAGGTACTTGAGCATCACCTGGGCGGAAGCGAGCGCGCACAGCGCCAGGCCATGCGCGCCGTCGAGGAATCCCGCCTGGAGCACGTACATGCGGAAGAAGCGGAGCGGCGGCCGCAGGAGCACGTCCAGAGGTCCGCTCCGGCGGCCTTCGCGCCGCGCCTTCTCCGCGCCGAGCGCGGCGTAGCGCACCAGCTTGTCCCGGCAGGCGCGCCAGTCCTCGTAGCTGTGGTGCTCCATCGTGCCCGGCAGGTCCGCGATCGCGCCTTCGACGGTGACGCGCTCGTGCACGGCCGCCGGCTCGAAGCGCGCACGATCGCGCCGGAAGATTCTCACGATTCGCTCTCCCCGCCATCCGCAGTAGCGAATCCGCCGTCCCAGGAACCAGGTGCGGCGCTCGAGGCGGTAGCCGGCGGCGGGTCCATCGTTCTCGACGGCGCGCCGCAGCGCGGCTTCCGCGGCGGGATCCAGACGCTCGTCGGCGTCGAGCCACAAGATCCAGGGCTCGCGGCAGTGCTCGAGGCCGAACTGTCGCTGCTTGCCGAAGTCTTCGAGTGGACGCTCGACCACGTCCGCGCCCGCGCGCGCCGCCACCGCCCGGCTGTCGTCGCGGGTCGCGGCGTCCAGCACGACGAGCACCTGACGCGCGAAGGCGAGTCGAGGCAGCAGCGCCGCGAGGCGCGCCGACTCGTCACGCGCCAGCAGCAGGACGGAGAGCGGCAGTGGGTTCACGGTGGGATTCGAAACGGTCGAGATGATCGATGACGCGTCGCGCGGCTTCGGCGGGCGTGAGGCTCGGCATGCAAATCCAGTGCGGGCAGCGCGTGCGATCGCACCCCGCGCAGGGAACCGGCGCGCGCCAGAAGCCGTGGGCCTCGCCCGGAGGCTGCCATGTGTCGGGATGCGTGGGACCGAACCAGGCATAGGTCGGGACGCCGAGCGCCGCCGCCAGATGCCGAGGACCGCTGTCGGTGCCCACCAAGGCACCCAGGTGCGCGATCGCCCCCGCGAGCCCGGCCACGTCGCAGGGCGGCATCACGCGCACATCCGGAGCGTGCCGCTTCACCACCGTGGTCACCCCCTCTTCGCCCGGTCCCGCGATCAGCACCACCTCGCGTCCCTGGGTCAGGAGTCGCGCCAGCATGGCGGCATTCGCGGCCGGCCAGGTCTTGGTGGGCCAGGTTCCCGCGGCCACGAGCCCGATGGCGCGCGACGGGGCGCGGACGCCGGCGGCATCGATCAGACGCGCCCCGGCCGCCAGCGCCTCGGCGGGCGGCGTCAGCGTTGCTCCCTGGCCATCCGCGATCCCGCCTGCCGCGAGCGCCAGTCGCAGGTGCGCGCTCGACGCGTGCTCGCGGCCACCGCCTGGCCCCGGAGCGTCTCGCGGAACCCGCACCTGGTAGGCGTGGCGGCGGCCGCGCAGGTCGAATCCGGCGGTGCGGCGGGCGCCGCTGATTCGGAGCAGCGTCGCGCTGCGGGGATTGCCGAAGAAGTCGATCGCCCACTCGCGGGGCTCGCGGCGCAACTCCGAGGCCAGGCGCCACACCGCGAGCGTCGAGCGCTCGAGCGGCCGCACGCGGCTCACCTCGGGCACCCACTCCAGCAATGCCGCGTAGCGGGGATCGGTCACCACCTCGAGATCCGCGCCGGGATGCCCGCGCTTCAGCGCCCGCAGCGCGGGGATCGTGAGCACCACGTCGCCGAGCGCCCTCAGGCGGATCGCGAGGAGTTTCCTGCTCAACCCGCATCTCCGCGCCGGATACGCTGATACAACTCACCGCTCGCGTGCTGCTTGACGTCACCGGCGATCGCGGTGACGCCCCCCAGCTGGGCCATGGTGGCGCGCTCCGGGACGGTGTCGACTCGATAATCGGTTCCCTTGGCGTGAACATCCGGCGCCAGGGCGACGAGCAGCGAGTCGACGCTCGGCTCCTCGAAGATCACCACGTGGTCCACCGCGCGCAACGCCGCCACCACCGTGGCCCGCTCGCGCGCGTCCTGCACCGGCCGGCCAGGACCTTTGAGCGCGTGCGCCGAGCGATCACCGTTGACCGCCACCACGAGGCGGTCGCCGAGAGAGCGGGCGCCCGCCAGGTAGCGCGCGTGTCCGACGTGGAGGAGATCGAACACGCCATTGGCCAGCACCACGCGCAGGCCGTCCGATCGGTAAGCCCGCACGATCTCGACGGCACGGTCGCGCGTCACGATACGCTCGGCGGTCCGGGCTCTCACGAGCGCACCTTCGTGGCGCGTCGCGAGGCGCCGGTGCGGAGCGCGCGCTCGAGATCGCCGCCGCTCACCGCCACGGCCCCACGCCGGCTCACCGCGATCGCGCCCGCGACGTTGGCGAGCGCCGCCGCCTCGAGCGCCGAGGCTCCGGCCGACAGCGCCGCGGCGCTCACCGCGACGACCGCGTCTCCCGCGCCGGTCACGTCGACCGCCTCGTGCCCCCCAAAGGCGCCGAGACTCTGGCCGCTGCTCCTTCCCCACACCGTGAGCCCGTCGCGTCCGCGCGTGATCACGAGATGCGCGGCGCGCATGCGCTCCTGCAGCCGCGAGGCGACGGCCGCCAGGTCGCGGTCGTCGGCCACGGCCAGACCCGCCGCCGCGCTGGCCTCGCTCTCGTTGGGCGTGGCGAGGGTGACCCCGCGGTAATCCGTGATGCGGTAGCGAGCATCGAGCGCCACGGTCACGCGCCGGGCGCGCCATCGCCGGATGCGCGGCGCGGCCAGCGCGGGCGTGACGGAGTCGTAGCCGTAGTCGGAGAGGAGCACGACGCGCGCCTCCCGCTCGGCGCTCCGCAGCGCGCCGTCGAGACGACGCCGGCTCGCGGCATCGAGCGTGAAAGGCCGGCCGCGATCGACGCGCACCACCTGCTGCAGCGCGGTGTGGACGCTGCCGGCGACGACGCGCGTCTTCACCACCGTCGAGGCGCGCCGCAGCGGGATCAAGCCCGCGCAGTCCACGCCGGCCTTGCTCAGCATCTCCGTCAGCTCGCGACCCGCCGGATCCTGCCCCACGAAGCCCACCGCCCGGGTGGTCATGCCCAGCGCGGCCAGGTTGAGCGCCGCGTTGGCGGCGCCTCCGCCCTGCGTGCTGCGGCCCAGGTATTCGAGGATCAGCACCGGCGCCTCGCGCGAGACGCGGCGCGACAGGCAGCGCCAGTATTCGTCGAGCACGAAGTCGCCCCACACCACGGCCACGCCATCCTTCAGCCGCTCGACCCACCGCACGAGCCGATCGGGAGCCGGCGGCCGCGCGCGCAGCAGCTTCAAACGCGCACCGCCTGTCCTCGCGCCTCCGCGCGCGCCCAAGCGTCGACCTCCTGCAGCTGGGCCAGCGACTCCACCGTCTTCGTCTCGTGCGCGCCGAGCACGCGCGCGATGACCTCGGGGACCTGTCCGAGCGAAATCGCACCGTCGAGGAACGCCTGCACGGCCACCTCGTCGGCGGCGTTGACGACACACGGCGCCGTGCCTCCCTCCCGACCCGCCGCCACCGCCAGCTCGAACGCGGGAAACCGGCCGGGGACGATCGGCTCGAACTCGAGCGCTTCGAGCGGATGCTCGAGCCGCGGCAGACTTTCGTCCGGCCAGCGCTCGGGCCAGCTCAGCGCGAGCTGGATCGGCAGCCTCATGTCGGGCGCTCCGGCCTGCGCGATCACCGATCCATCGATGAACTCGACCATGGCGTGGACCCGCGCCTGCGGATGCAGCACCGCCGCGAGCTGCGGCCAGGAGAGCGCGAAGAGCCAGCGAGCTTCGATCAGCTCGAGCCCCTTGTTGAAGAGCAGGGCCGAGTCCACGGTGATCCGCGGCCCCATGGCCCACACCGGATGCGCCAGCACTTCGGCGGGCGTGGCGTTCCGCCAGCTCGGATGCCGGCGCAGCGGTCCTCCCGACGCGGTGAGGGTCAGGCGCGCGACCTCGGCCGTCGGCCGGCCGCCCAGGCACTGGAGCGCGGCGCTGTGCTCGCTGTCCACCGGGATCAGCTCCCCGCCACGCGCGAGGGCTCCCTGGATCAGCGCGCCGCCCACCACCAGCGTTTCCTTGTTGGCGAGCGCGAGACGAGCCTTGGCGTCCAGCGCGGCCAGCGAAGGCGCGAGCCCGGCGGCGCCGACGATGCCGTTCAGCACCTGATCGCACGGCACCCCTTCGATCAGCCGCGTCGCGGCGCCCGGCCCGATCTCGACCCGCGCGGTCGGCGCGGCTGCCTGCAGCGCCGCCCGCGCGGACTCCACGTCCGCGGCGCGCTCGAGCGCCACGCCCCGCGGCTTCATCCGGCGCGCCTGATCGCACAGGCCATTCAGATCGCTGCCGGCCCCGAGCGCCACCACCTCCAGGCGGTCGGGATGCCGCGCGGCGACCTCGAGGCCCTGGCGACCGATCGAGCCTGTCGAGCCGAGGATCGCAAGGCGCTTCAACGCGGCACTCCGAACACCACGTGAGCCAGGTAGTAGTAGACCACCGGGGCGGCGAAGAAGAGGCTGTCGAAGCGGTCGAGCACGCCGCCGTGCCCCGGAATGAGGTCGGAGGAGTCGCCGTGCCGCGCATCCCGCTTGAGCAGCGATTCCACCAGGTCGCCGACCTGGGCGAAGACACCGACCAGGAGGCCGATCGCCAGCGCGTCGACCAGTCGCAGGAACGGAGCGAACCACACGCGGGCGATGAACGCTGCCGCCACCGCCATGATCCAGCCGCCGACCGAGCCTTCCACCGATTTGCGCGGCGAGATCCGCGTCCACGGACGATTGCGCCCGAACAGCCGGCCCACGGTGTAGGCGCCGGTGTCGCAGCTCCAGGTGACGAAGAACGCGAGCAGAACGAATGCCGCGCCGTCGCGGTACGAAGTGCCCGCCGACCACGGCAGCTCTCGCAGCAGCACCATGTGCGCGGACAGCCAGCCGACGTAGAGCACGCCGAAGCAGGTCACCGCGATGTCCTCGACCCGTTGACGCGCCTCCGGACGGCGCAGCTCGAGCGCGAGCACGAGGAGAAGCACGGCGGTCGTGAGGAAACCGACGTAGGGCACGTGGCGCTGGTAGCAGATCCACAGGAGCGCCAGCGAAGCCAATACGCCGAGCCGCCGGTAAGGACGCAGTCCGCGGCCCCGCATCATGGAGTAGAACTCGATCAGACCAATCGTCACCTGGACCGCCACGAAGGTGAGGAAGGTCAGCCCCCCGATCCAGGCGAGGAACACGAGGAGTGGCACGAACGCGACTCCGCTCGCCACCCGCCAGGACAGCGCCCAGGACGATCGCTTGGGCGCCGGCTCGCCCGATGCGGGGTCCGAGCCTTCGGCCCTGAGCGCCTGGACGAAGCCGCGCGTGTCTTCGGTCATCTCAGTCGGTCCGCCCGAAGCGTCGCTCGCGCCCCTGGTACTCGGCCACCGCCTGGTAGAGATGCCGGCGCCGAAAGTCGGGCCACAGCGTCGAGGTGATCCACAGCTCGGTATAGGCGAGCTGCCACAGCATGAAGTTGGAGATGCGCATCTCGCCGCTCGTGCGAATCAGCAGGTCGGGGTCTGGAAGACCGGCGGTGTAGAGGTAGCTCGACACCAGCGCCTCGTCCACGTCGTCCGGCTTGAGACCGTTGCTTGCCTGGTCGCGCATCAGGCGACGCACCCCGTCCACCATCTCGGTGCGTCCGCTGTACGAGAGCGCCAGGTTGAGCAGCAGGCCGGAGCTGCGCGACAGGTAGTCCTGGGTCTCCTGGAGCGTGTCCCGCACCTCGGCGGGCAGGTCCTCCAGGCGACCCATGACCTGGAGCCGGACGTTGCGCTCCCGCAGCTCCCGCCGCTCCTGTTTGAGCGTCTGCCGCAGGATGTTCATGAGCGCCTTGACCTCGCGCGCGGGACGCTCCCAGTTTTCGGTGGAGAACGTGTAGAGGGTCAGCACCTCGATGCCGAGCTCGACGCAGCCCTTGACCGATTCACGAACCGCTTCACGTCCGGCGCGATGACCCATCAAGCGAGGCACCCCTCGGGCCTTCGCCCAGCGGCCGTTGCCGTCCATGATGATGGCGACGTGGCGCGGGACGTTGCCGCGCCGCAACAGCTCGTGAGGCGTCAGACTTCGGCTCGACAATGGACCTCCGGGCGGCGGGCGTGCCGCGCGGGTCAGACCTCCATCACCTCGGCCGTCTTCTTCTTCAGGAGCTCGTCCACCAAACCGACGTAGCGGTCGGTCAGCTTCTGTCCGTCGGCGGTGAGCCGTTTGGCGTCGTCTTCGGAGACCGCGCCCTCGTCCTGCTGGTGCTTCACGTCCTTGTTGAGATCGTGCCGCACCTGGCGGATGTGCACGCGCCCTTCCTCCGCCAGCTTGGACACGAGCTTTACCATGTCCTTGCGGCGCTCCTCGGTCAGAGTGGGAATCGGCACCCGCACGACCAGGCCGTCGTCAGTCGGATTCAGGCCGAGCTCGGACTGCTGGATGGCCCGCGAGATCGCCTTGACCAGCGACTTGTCGTAGGGCTGTACCACCAGCAGACGTGCTTCGGGGGCGCTCACCTGCCCGACTTCCTTCAGCGACATCGCCTGCCCATAGGCTTCGACGCGCACGGTGTCGAGCAGCGCGGGCGATGCCTTGCCGCTCCGGATTCCGGTGAATTCGCGCCGCACGCCCTCGAGCGCCTTCTTCATCCGCTCCTCGGCCTCGATCAGCATCTTGTGGGTCATGTCTCGCTCCCGACCACGGTTCCGACCGGCTCGCCCTGCACGACCTTCAGCAGGTTCCCCGGCGTGCCGACGTTGAACACCACCAGCGGCAGACGGTTGTCCATGCACAACGAGATGGCGGTCGAGTCCATCACCTTGAGTCCGCGCGTCAGAATATCCAGATAGGTGATGCGAGGGAAGAAGGTGGCCTCGGGCGTCCTCTTGGGATCGTCGCTGAACACGCCGTCCACCTTGGTGGCCTTGAGGATCAACTCGGCCCCGGTCTCGATGGCGCGCAGCGCGGCAGCGGTGTCGGTGGTGAAGTAGGGATTGCCGGTCCCCGCCGCCAGGATCACGACCCTCCCCTTCTCCAGGTGGCGCACGGCGCGGCGGCGGATGTAGGGCTCGCAGACCCGGGCCATCTCGATCGCCGACATGACACGGGTGATGACTTCCCGGTGTTCCAGTGCGTGCTGCAGGGCCAGGCTGTTGATGACCGTGGCCAGCATGCCCATGTAGTCGGCGCCCACGCGATCCATGCCGCGGGCGCTGGCCGCCAGACCGCGAAAGATGTTGCCGCCTCCGAGCACGATGCCGATCTGCACGCCGAGCCGCTGAACGTCGCGAATCTCGTCGGCCAGCCCGCCGATCACCTTCTCGTCGATCCCGTGGCCCGCGCTCCCGGCCAGGATCTCGCCGCTCAGCTTGAGGAGGATGCGGCGATACCGCGGGACCACGCCGTCACTCCGCTCCGAGGCGGAAACGCGCGAAGCGCCGGACCACGAGGTTCTCTCCGGTCTTGGAGGCCGCCTCCTTGAGGAGGTCGCCGACCGTCTTCTTGTCGTCGCGGATGTAGACCTGCTCGAGCAGGCAGATCTCGGAGTAGAACTTGTCCAGCTTGCCGTCCACGATCTTGCCGACGATCGCCTCAGGCTTGCCCTGACCCTCGAGCTGAGCGGCGTAGATCGCCCGCTCCCGCTCGATGCGCTCGGCCGGAACGTCCTCGCGCCGGATGTACTCCGCACCCGCCGCGGCGGCCTGCATGGCGAGATTGCGCACCAGCTCTTCGAACTCCGGAGTGCGGGCCACGAAGTCGGTCTCGCAATTCACCTCGATCAGCACACCCACGCGATTCCCCGGATGGATGTAGCTGTCGACGCGGCCTTCGTTGGCCATCCGTCCCGAGCGCTTCTCGGCCTTGGCGGCGCCGCTCTTGCGAAGCGCGTCGACGGCCTTCTCGACGTCCCCGCCGGTTTCGGCCAGCGCCTTCTTGCACTCCATCATTCCAGCCCCGGTCATCTCCCGAAGCTGCTTCACCTGATCGGCTGTGATCTGCATGGATGATCCCCTGTGCGTCGCAACGCCCGCCAGACACTGAGGTCCGACGGGCGAACGGTGCTGAACGACAGACTGCTAACGAACGTTGGCGGCCGGCGTCGACTCCGACTCGGCGTCCATTCCCTCGCCACCGAACGACACCGTCTCCTGGTCCCGGCCCTCGAGCGCCGTCGCCCGCGCCTCGAGCACCGCGTCCGCGACCAGCTTGGTGAACAGCCGGATGGCCCGCAGCGCGTCGTCGTTGCCGGGGAGCGGGTAGTCGATCACGTCGGGGTCGCAGTTGGTGTCCACCACGCCGACGATCGGGATTCCCAGGCGGTTCGCTTCCGCAACCGCGATCTTTTCCTTCTTGGTGTCGACCACGAACACCAGCGCCGGAAGCCCGGGCATCTCCTTGATGCCGGCGAAGGCGAACTCGAGGCGCTCGCGCTCACGCGAAAGGCGCGACACCTCTTTCTTCGAGAGCTTCTCGAAGGTGCCGTCGGTCGCCATCGCGTCGAGTTCCTTCAGGCGCTTGATGCTGGTGCGGATGGTCTTGAAGTTGGTGAGCATGCCGCCCAGCCAGCGCTCGGTGATGTAGAACTGGTTGGAGCGCGCCGCCTCTTCCACCAGCGCCTGCTTGGCCTGCTTCTTGGTGGCCACGAACAGCACGTGGCCGCCGCCACGCACGGCCTTCTCGATCGCGGCCTTGGCGTCCTGGATGCACTTGAGCGTCTTGTGCAGATCGATGATGTAGATCCGGTTCCGTTCCATGAAGATGAAGCGCTTCATCTTCGGATTCCAGCGCCGGGTCTGATGCCCGAAGTGGACACCCGCTTCGAGCAGGTCCTTCATGGTGATCTCAGCCACCGTGTTCCTCCTCCTGGGGTTTGGTCCTCCGTCCGCGCGCCCGTCTCCGGGACCCCAGCCTTGATCGGCGGACGTGTGAGATGACCGCTCGCGCGGTCTTACCGCTTGCTGAACTGGAACCGCTTGCGGGCGCCTGGCTGCCCGTACTTCTTACGCTCCTTCATGCGCGCGTCGCGAGTCAGGAGTCCTTCACGGCTCAGCTGCGGCCGAAGACTCTGATCCTCCCGCGCCAGCGCGCGCGCGATCGCCATCCGCAGCGCCCCCGCCTGCCCGGTGAGTCCGCCGCCCCGGACGCGCGCCAGCATGTCGAACTTCTCCATGGTCTGGGTGACGTTGAGGGCGTGGAGGGCCTGCCGCACGAGCGAGTCGCGCGTGAGGTAGTCGGCGATGGGCCGATCGTTGACCAGGTGCCGGCCGGTGCCGACCACCAGACGCACCCGCGCGACCGCCTCTTTGCGGCGGCCGGTGGTGCCGGGCTGAGTGCTGACCGTCATGCGAAGACCTTCCTCCGATTAGATCCTGGGCTCCCACGCCACCGGCGTCTGCGCCGCATGGGGGTGCTCGGGACCCGCGTAGACCTTGAGCTTCTTGATCATGGCGCGGCCGAGCTTGGTCTTCGGCATCATGCCGCGCACCGCCTGCATCACCACCCGCTCCGGATGCTTCTCCATCAAGGTCTGGATCGAGACCCAGTAGGCGCCGCCGGGATAGAGGGTGTGGTGGAAGAACCGCTTGTCTTCGGGCTTACGCCCGGTCAGCGCCACCTCGCGGGCGTTGATCACGATGACGTGATCGCCAGTGTCCATGTGAGGGGTGAAGATGGGCTTGTGCTTGCCCTTCAGCACCGTCGCCACCTGGGTGGCCAGCCGGCCCAGCGTCTTGCCTTTCGCGTCCACCAGCAGCCACTGCCGCTGAATGTCCGCCGGCCGGGCGGTGTACGTCTTCATGCGGTTCCTCCGGTCCCATCGGGGCGACGGTGCGCGATAGTGGGAAGCGCGCGGGGCAGTCGCCCCTATCCATAAGAAGCGGCGGAACCTAGCACGCCCGTCGAAAAGCTGTCAAGCGCAGGGGGTGCGGCTCATGTGAACTCGGCCAGCACCGCCCGCAGTCGCGCCAGCGGAAGTCCCACGACGTTGAAGTAATCCCCTTCGATCCGCTTCACGAATTGCCCGGCCGCTCCCTGGATGCCGTAAGCGCCCGCTTTGTCGAGCGGCTCTCCGCTGGCCACATAGCTGTGGATCTCGTCGAGGTGCATGCGGACGAACGACACGCGCGTCACCTCGGACGCGGTGCGCTGCTCGGTGCCGCTCACGACCGCGATGCCGGTCCACACCTCGTGCGTGCGGCCGTGGAGCCGCCCGAGCATCTGCGCCGCTTCTCCCGGAGTCTTCGGCTTGCCGAGCCGGTGCCCGCGCAGCACCACCACCGTGTCGGCCCCGACCACCACCGCGCCCGCGCGGCGCTCCGCCACTCGGCGCGCCTTGTCGAGCGCCAGCGCGCGGACGCCGTGACGCGGCTCGGCCTCGCCCGGCCACGCTCGGTCGGGGCCCGGATCGACGACCACGAACTCCGCCCCCACCTGCCGCAGCAGCGCGACCCGGCGTGGCGAGGCCGAGGCCAGCACCAGCGGGCGGCTTCCGCTCCAGAACAGCGACGGTCGCCGCCGGCTCACGGCGCCGCCGTTTCGCGCGGGCTCTCGATCATGAGCGTCACGGGACCATCGTTCACCAGCGCCACTTCCATGTGCGCTCCGAACACGCCGCGCGCAACCTCGAGACCGAGGGCTTCGAGCGCGGCGACGAAAGCGTCGACCAGCGGCGCTGCGAGCTCGGGCCGCGCCGCGGCCATGAAATCCGGCCGGCGGCCGCGGCGTGCGTCGCCATAGAGAGTGAACTGGGGAACCACCAGCACCGCGCCGCCCGCTTCGCGCACGTCGAGGTTCATCTTGCCCAGCCCGTCGCTGAAGATCCGCAGCTCGCCGACCTTCCGTGCCAGCCACCGCGCCGCCTCTTCGTCGTCGCCGTGCGTGGCGCCGACCAGCACCAGGAGCCCGGGGCCGACCTCACCCGTCAGATCCCCGTCGACGCGCACGCTGGCCCGCGACACGCGTTGAACCAGAGCGCGCACCGCGATCCCTACGCGCTGCCGCGGGCGCGGCGCTGGGGCTTGATCTTGAGGATGCGCTGGCGCCGCTCGACTCGCGCGACACCCTTGACCTTGCGGATCGCGCCGATCACTTCCTGGAGCTTGGCCAGATGCGGCACCTCCACCACGAACATGCCGCGCGCCGTCTTGTCTTCGCTCGCCATCCCCGCGGTGCGGACGTTGACCTGGGCGCTCGAGATCGCCTTGGCGATGTCGGCCAGCAGCGACGTGCGATCCTGGCCATAGACCAGGAGCCGCACGGGAAACGTCTCCCCGCGGCCGGCATCCCACTCGACCGCCACTTTCCGCTCCGGCGGGATCCGGTCGTCGAACGTGTTCGGACAGTCCAGGCGGTGCACCGAGACGCCGCGGCCCTGCGTCACCACGCCCACCACGCGATCGCCGGGCACCGGCTGGCAGCAGCGCGCGAAGGTGAGCATCACGTTGTCGAGGCCCTGGATCCGCACGCCGCCGACGGTCTTCTTGCCGAGACCGAATGCTTCGAGCGGGCCCTTGGCGAACCGCTCGGCAAACGTTGTCGGCTCGGGCGAGAGCTTGCGCACCACCTGGGTGAGCGAGAGCTGTCCTTCGGCCAGCCGCGCGTTCATCTGCTCCAGATCCTGGCAGCCGAGCCCGCGGGCCAGGTCTTCGAGCTCCTGGTCGGTCGGCTTCAAGCGGAGCCTCTTGAGCTCGCGCTCCAGCATTTCCTTGCCCAGCTCGACGCTGTCGGTCCGGCGCCGTTGCCGGATCCAATGCCTCACCTTCGAGCGCGCGCCGGCGGTGCGCAGGATCTTGAGCCAATCGTCGTGCGGCTGCGCCTGCGGCGAGGTCATGATCTCGACCGTATCGCCGTTCTTCAGCTCGTGCCGCAGCGGCACCAGCTCGCCGTTCACCCGCGCGCCGATCGTGCGCTGTCCGACTTCGGTGTGGATCAGGAAGGCGAAGTCGAGGGCCGTCGCGCCCTTCGGAAGGCGCTTGAGCTCGCGGCGCGGCGTGAAGACGAAGACTTCCTCCTGGTAGAGCGCGGTGCGGAGGAAGTCCATGTACTCGTCGTCGGTCGCCTCCTGCTGCCAGTCCACGGTCTGGGTCACGAAGCCGCCGAGCCTGGCGTCCAGCTCGCGGTCGAACTGGCCGCCCTGTTTGTAGACATAGTGCGCGGCGATGCCGGTCTCGGCGGTGCGGTGCATCTCCCAGGTGCGGATCTGCACCTCGACCATCTCGCCCCCCTCGGTCACCACCGTGGTGTGGAGCGACTGGTACATGTTGCTCTTCGGGGTCGCGATGTAGTCCTTGAAGCGGTCGGCCACCGGAGTGAACGCGTCGTGCACCACGCCCAGCGCGCGATAGCAGTCGTTCCGGGTCTGGGTGAGGATGCGCAGTCCATGGAGGTCGTAGATGCCCTCCAGCTCCCGCCCGGCTTTCATCTTGAGATAGATGGAATAGAAGTGCTTGGGCCGGCCGCTCACTTCCGCCTTGAGACCGGCGGCCTTGAGCGCCTCGACCAGGCGCTTGCGCACCGCGTCGAGGAACGCTTCGCGCTCGTCGCGCTTGGCCTGGATGCGCCGGGCCAGAGCCTCGTACGCAGCGGGATCGAGCGTCTTGAGACTCAGGTCCTCGAGCTCGCGCTTGACGCTCGCGATGCCCAGGCGGTGCGCGAGCGGCGCGTAGATGTCGCGCGTCTCCTCGGCGATCCGCCGCTGCTTGTCGGGTCGCAGGAACTCGATGGTGCGCATGTTGTGGAGCCGGTCCGCGAGCTTGATGAAGATGACCCTCAGGTCGCGCGACATCGACAGCAGCATCTTGCGGAAGTTTTCCGCCTGCTGCGCCTCCCGGCTGTCGAAGTGGAGCGCCGACAGCTTGGTCACCCCCTCGACGAGGCTCCCGACCTCGCGCCCGAAGCGCTTCTCCACGTCTTCGAGCTTGACCGACGTATCCTCGACCACGTCATGGAGCAGCGCCGAGCACGCCAGCGTGGTGTCGAGCCGGAGATCGAGCAGATCGAGGAGCACGCGGCACACCTCGACCACATGGGACATGTAGGGCTCGTCCGACTCGCGGCGCTGGCTGCCGTGAGCCGCCGCGGCGAAGTCGAAGCAGGCCCCTACGCGATCCGCGTCGACCTTCGGAGCGCGCGCTTGCAGCTCTGCGAGGAGAGCCGAGCGAAGCTCCGGATGGGCAACCGGCGGGCTCACGGGGATTTCAGCCCCCGCACCTTGAGCTGGACGGTGGTCTCCCCCATGTACTCGTTGCGCTGCGGCACATAGGCCACGGCGCAGCTCGCGCCCTTCAGGAACTCGGCCGCGCGCTCGCCGAAGCCGTAGCCGATCGCGTCACCTCCGCCGCTCGAATCCCGGAGCCACAGCTTGAGGTGGCGGCCGCTGCCCACGGTGCTGCTGGATTCGATTCGGGCGATCTCGGTGCGGAACACCGGCTCCGGATTGTCGAGACCGTGCGGCGGAAGACGATCCAGCCAGTCGAGCAGCTCGGCATCGATCGACGCGAACGGAAGGTCGGCATCCACCAGGAGGCGCGGCACGCAGCGCTCGAGATCGAGCCGCTCCCGCGTCAGCGCCTCGATGCGCTCGCGCAGGGCCGGGAGGCGATCGGGCGCGACGGAAAGGCCTGCCGCGTAGGCATGACCACCATACGTGGAGAGCATGTCCGCGCAGTCGGTCAACAAGCGGGTGAGATCGAGACCGCCCGCGCTGCGTCCCGAGCCGCGCGCCCACGGCGCCTGAACCGCGAGCAGAATGGCGGGCCTCTGAAAACGCTCGACCAGGCGGGAAGCCACGATGCCCAGCACGCCGGCATGCCACGTCTCGGACCACAGCACGATCGACGAGCAGTCGGGCCAGCCGAGCTCGCGCTCCACGCGCTCCGCGGCTTCCTGCTCCACCCGCTCGTCGAGCTCGCGCCGTCGCGTGTTGTCCTCGTCCAGGCTCTGAGCCAGGCTTCGCGCCTGATCGGCATCCGTCGTCAGCAGCAGATCGAGCGCCTGGAGCGCGCTCCCCATCCGGCCGGCGGCATTGAGCCGCGGCGCCAGCTGAAAGCCGACGTGACCCGCGTTGATCCGGCGTCCGGTCAGCCCCGCCACCTCGATCAGCGCCCTGAGCCCGATGTGCTCGCTCTTCTGCAGGCGATCGAGCCCGTGATGCACGAGCACGCGGTTCTCGCCCGAAAGCGGGACCGCGTCGGCCACCGTCCCCAGCGCCACGACATCGAGATGGCGCTCGACCACACCCATCCCGCCGCGCGACTCGGCGAGGGCGACCGCCAGCTTGAAAGCGACGCCCACGCCACACAGGCCCTTGAATGGATAGGTGCAGCCGGGCTGATGCGGGTTGACGATCGCCGCCGCCGCGGGCAGGGCCTCCGGCGGCTCGTGATGGTCGGTGATCACCACCTCCACGCCCAGCGCCGCGCCGCGCGCGATCGGCTGGTTTGCCGAGATTCCGCAGTCCACGGTGATCACCAGCGACACGCCGGCCGCGGCCGCGGCTTCGATCGACGCCGCCGAGAGGCCGTAGCCATCCTGGAGCCGGTGCGGGATGTGGAAGCGGACATCGGCGCCGAACTCGCGCAGCACGGTCACCAGCAGGTAGGTTGCCGTCAGGCCGTCGACGTCGTAGTCGCCGTGCACCAGGATGCGCTCGTGTCGCTCGATCGCACGCTCGATGCGAGCCACCGCGCGATCCATGCCGAGCAAGCCCCACGGCGCGTGCAGATCCTCGAGCCTGGGCTCGACGAAACGCCGCGCCGCGGCGGCGTCGGTCATTCCGCGATTCCACAGGATCTGACCGATCGCCGCCGGGGCCCCGAGCTCACGCGCGAGCGCCGCGGCCTGCTCGGGCGCATGGCCGCGGTGCAGCTCCCAGCGTGTCGGCAAGGTCCTGGTGATCATCGCGCGGCGTCCCTGCAGCGAGAAGGGATCGAGCCTCCCATAAGCCGAATTCTGTCGGATTGCTCCGTGGCGATCATTTGTCTGGGGCGCCCGTTGCCGGAGCGCCTCGGTGCGACCGACCCTGGGGTGATGGCGGAGCGGGACACACTCCTTCCCCTCTATGCGGTCTTGCTCCAGGTGGGGTTTACCGAGCCGGCCCCGTCACCGGGACCGCTGGTGCGCTCTTACCGCACCGTTTCACCCTTGCCCGCAGCGGCCGTTACCGGCCGCCCGTTGGCGGTCTGCTCTCTGTTGCACTTTCCGTGGGCTCGCGCCCCCTGGGAGTTACCCAGCACCCTGCCCTGTGGAGTTCGGACTTTCCTCTGGCCGGCCGAGGCCGGACCAGCGATCACCTAGGAGACTCGACCCTCTCTCGTTCCCAGCATCTCATCGAGCGTTTCGTTGACGAGCTGATCGGCCCGCGAATTGTCCTCGCGCTTCACCGCGACGAAGCGGACCGCAGGCACGCCTCGCCTCGCCTCGCCGGCTTCGGCGTGGAGCGGCTTCAGCCCCGCGTGCTTCACGCGGTACTCGCCGGTCATCTGACGCACGACCAGCTCGGAGTCCATGCACACCCGCAGGCGCTCGACGTGATGCCGGTGCGCGGCTTCGAGGCCGGCGATCAGCGCGCGGTACTCGGCGACGTTGTTGGTCACCGTCCCGAGGTAGATTCCACGCGCCTCGATCTCGGCGCCCGCCGGGTCGTACAACACGTAGCCCAGAGCGCCCGGCCCCGGATTTCCGCGCGATCCCCCGTCGCAGCGCAACGTCCATTCCCCCGCAGGGTGCTGGGACATTCCGGGACGATAGTCGAACCCGACCCTCCGCGCCAACGCGGCCGGCTATTCGATGCGCACCACCTGCTGGCGGAGATGCTGGTTTCCCGCCTTGACGCGTGCCCAGAAGGAGCCCGCGCCGGCACGCGCCCCGTGGCGGTCGTCGCCATCCCAGGTGAGCACGTGGAGGCCCGGTCCGAGCACGCCGTAGTTCCGCGTGCTCAGCCTTCTTCCGCGCGCATCGAAGATCTCGAGCACCACCGGAGCGGATGCGGGAAGCGCAAGCTCGAGATTCAACGTCCTGCGGAACGGGTTCGTCATCGCTCGCAGCGAAATGTGGGACGGCCCTGGCGCCGGTGCGGAGATCCCGATCGAGTCGTAGGCCATCACCACCGGCTCGCTCTTGCCGTGCGCGGACCACAGGTCATAGAGCTGCTGGCCGGCGTCGTTGGTGGTGTTCTCGTCGCGCAGGAACTCGATGTACTCCCGCGAGGCGCTCTGGTACTTGAGCGTCACCGCGGCCGACCGCGCATTCGGGGGCACGACGTAAGTCGCGATGTCCCAGTTCTGCCCGTCGACGTAAGGCGGTTGATCGGAACGGCCGGGATCGACCGGAGCGCCGCCGAATTTCTCGAACGCCGCGATCGTGAATCCGAGCGGTGGGATGCGGTTGTCCTTGTAGACGGTGTCGTTGAGAACGAAGTGGAACGAAGGCCCCGCCGGGAGTCCGAGCTGCGCGGCCCATGCCGGCGAGAGCCCGAGGTGCTTCTCGTAGACCACCGCATGCGGATCTTCGGTGAGGGTCGCGGTGGCCGCCTCGTAGGCGCCCGAGTGGTAGATGATCGCCCCGTTTGCATCGCGCACGCGAACCTCGAGCCACATCCGCCTCCCTTCGGGGTATCCTGTCGGCAGCTTGTGACCCGTGTGATTGGTGATCTTCACCTGGACGAAATGGCTGTCGTCCGGAGCGGGCCCCTGGATGACTTCCATGGTCGCCGCCTTGCGCAGCATCTCCGTGGCGCGATGCGCCGCCTGCAGCTGAGCCGCAGGGTCGATCTCCCCCGGATAGAGATTCGAGAGTCCCAGCGCCATCGGCATCCACGCGTTGCCTCCGGTCATGTCGTGGAACGGCAGATTCGAGCGCGTGGGCGCGTTGGGGAATCGCTGCGGATCGCATCCCTGCCCGACGACGTCGCGCTCGTGGCAGTCCTGGCAGATGGACACGATGCCGTCCGGCTTGCTGCCGGCGAACGTGGGCGAAAACACGCCGGCCGGGAACGCGCTGTTCTGCCATTCGCTGAACGTGCGCTCGATCGGCATCACCCCGTGCACCCCGAGCGAGTCGGTGCGCTGATCGAGAGGGCCGGGCGCGTAATCGGCGCCGGCGGTGCGGATGAAGACCGGGTTCGAAACGTCGTGGCAGGTCGCGCACAGGTCGCTGCGTCGGTGGAAATTCGACTCCAACGACGGGTGCGGCGCCGCGGCGTCCGAGAAAGGACCGCGCCGCATGTTCACGTCCGGATCGATCACGTACTGGCCATTGGAGTGCCCGGTCGGGCGATGAGCGGGCAACAGCCCATTCAGGATCGCCTGGTCGGAAGGCGGGCTCACCCCCGGCTGATAGATCGGGTCCACCATGCGGTGACATAGAGCACAGTTGACGCCATCCCGGTCGTCCGCGGTCAGCCGGCTGCCGTCGGTGGGCACGCTGTGGCCATTGAGCCATCCGACTGCCGCATGGCAGCGGATGCAGAGGTCCCCCGAGGCGGGCGCGTCCTGCTCGGCGATTGCGAGGCAGGCGTAGAACAGCGGGTCGCGCCCCGCGTTGGCCATCATGGTGCCCTTCCACGCACCGGGCTCGACATCGGCCTGGTAACCGCCATGGCACGAAAGACAGAGCTGGCTCGGGAACACCTCGCCGACGTCCAGGGGCTGGGTGCCGGGCTGGATGAAGTCGCGCAACGTGGTCGCGACCCGCCCTCCGGGAACGCGCACGATCGTGAACACGCCATCGCTCGAATCGGAAGCGGCGTTGCCCGCGTCGTCGCGCGCGACCACCCGGACGCGCGCGGCCGCGGACGGCGTGTTGTGCACGAACCATTGGAAGGTCCCCGTGTTGGGGAGCTCGCGGCCCAGGGTCACCCAGGGCTCGCCTTCCCCGTCGCGATAGAAGAGGTCGATCGCCGTCACGCCCTGGTCGTCCGTCGCCTGCCAGGTCACCATTGCCGGCAGATGCGCGGGAAAGCTCTCGCTCCCGTTGGGGAGGAGCAGCTGCACCTGGGGCGGCGTCACATCGGGGCCGCCGATCGGCGTCACGGCGACGACGCCCTTCATGCCGAAGAAGAGATGCGGACGGCAGAAGAACGGAAAGATTCCGGGCGAGTCGAACCGGAAGGCGAACGTCGAGTCCGTGGGGCTGAGCGGCTGGTCCCACAGGAGCCCGAGGCTCGGGTCGTTGAAATCTTCACCGCTGGTGGTGCTGTGGGTTCCCGCGACGTTTCGCCACATCACCGTCTGACCTTGAACGATGCGCACCGTATCCACCGCGGTGCTGGGATCGTCGTCGGCGTCGAAGCGGAAATCGCCGGTCGCCAGGAAGGTGTCCACGGCGACATCGAGCGAGCGGGCTCCACGCATCGGGTGCGTGGCGTAAAACTCTCTCACCCAACGGGCCATGTCCTCGGCGCTCATCCCATGGAGCGCGTGCTGCGGGATGACGGGAGCATCACCGGTCGAGGCCTCCTCCGGCACCGAACCCGGCGCCGACCCCAGGGCCAGGGCGCCGGCGGCGATCCCCAGAAAAGCCAGGATTCGTGGAAAGGCGGCCCGCCCGAAGCGAAGCGGAGCGTGGAAGGTTCGGGGCACGCTATAAGCCTAGAGAAGGAGACCGCAGCCGCTCAAGGGACCGCGTCCTCCTCGGCCAGCCATCCGGCGTCGCGCAGCGCATTCCTCGCATCGCGCGCGCCCGAGCGAATGAGCTGACGCGAGCGTGCGGGATCGAAACCAATCAGGCTTCCGGGCAGCGGCTCTCCAGGGGCGACCACGACGACGCGAGCCGGATGCTGGCCGTCCGTCACCCTCCATTCCTGGGGCAGCTCGCGCAGCTCCTGCTGCAGGGCCCTCCAGTGACCGATCTCGATCAGCCGAGCGCCCAGCGCCAGCAGATGCTCGTTGGGCTGCGCGCGGGGCGGCTCCTCCGTCGGCGCGAGCAGCACCACGATCGCCGCGTCCGCACGCGCGGCGTGCACCGCGGCGAGCGGTTGGTTGGAGAACTGTCCGGCGTCCACGAACTCGCGCCCGGCGATGCGCACCGGCTCGAAGGCGAGCGGGATCGCCGACGAGGCGACCGCGGCGGCGATCACGTGCGCCGGACTGATGAGGCGGATCGCCTCCCCCAGGCCGAGCTCCACCCGTTCCTCGAATCCGGGTCCGGGCTCGGGGCCGGCGTAGAAGTGCACGATGCGTCCGCTGTCGAGCGCCAACGCGGTCACGACCAGGAGCGTGTTGCCCTCGGTCAGCAGGCTGGAGTCCCCGGACCGCACCAGCTTCTGCACCAATTGCTTCCGCGCGGCATCGCCCCACAGTCCGCGGCCTCGCGTCTCCGGGAGCCAGTGCGCGATCAGGGCGCGCAGCCTCTCCCCGCTCGCGCCAGGTCGCGTCCCGAGCCAAGTCAGTGCGCCGACGATCAGGATGGTGGCGCTGAAGCGGTGCGGCCAGGGAAAGCCGGTTCCCCACGTCACCAGATGCACGCCCGCGCCCGCGATGAGCGCGAGGCCGAACCAGCGCGACACGCGCACCGGGTCGACCGCGCCTTCAAAGGCCGCCAGCCAGAGCTCGGCCGGCCGGGAGATCTTGGCCGCCAGCCAGCCGATCATCGCCACCATGCCCCACGCGAGGGCGTCGAGCACCACCGAGATCGTCTCGTGCCGCTGGGCGGCTTCGCCCCAGAAGCGGCGGGACAGGGTGATCTCCGGAGAGCCGAGGAGAGTCAGCATTGCCAGCATCAGTCCGATGGCGGTGATCAATCCTCCGGCGCCGCGCAGCGCCAGCGTCGCCCAGCGCATGCCGATCGTGGGCGGACGCACTCGCAGCCACGTGCGCTCGAGAGCTTCGGTGCGGAAGCCATGCGCCACCCAGCCGACGGCGTTGATCGCGCCGGCCGAGGTGCCCGCCACCACGGCAGGCTGCAGCCCGACCTGGGACAGCACCCGGAGGACGCCGACTTCGTAGGCGCCGAGCGCTCCGCCGCCGGCCAGAACCACGGCGACGCGCCGGAACGGGAAGCGAGCCTTGAGGGCGACGGCTTGGGGCATCGTGGGACGATCGAGCCCTTCGCTCGGGCTCGAGCCTATCCCCCTTCGGGAGGCCAGATCAGCAGCCGACCGCACCCGTCGCAGGTGATCGCGCGATCTCCGCGCTTCGCTTCCTGGAGCATCTGCGGCGGCTGGCCGCGGAAGCACCCGCCGCACGAGCCCTTGATGATGGGAACCACCGCGCGCCCGTCGCGGGAAGCGCGAATCCGCTCGTAGCGGGAACGCATGGTCGCCGGCAACCGCGCGACCAGCTCCTGGCGCTGGCGCTCGAGATCGTTGGCCTCGTCACGCTGTTTCTGCTCCTCGGCCGCGATCGTCTGCATCCGGGCGACGGTCTCGGCCTGGATGGAGTCGAGCGCTTTCTGGAGCGCGGGAACCTCGCCGAGCAGGCGCTGCTCTTCGTCCATCAGCATCAGCAGGTCGGTTTCGCGCTCGGAGCGCTTGGCCTTGCGGTCCGAGATCTCGTGCAGCAGCGCCGTGTACTCCTCGTTCTTCTTCACCATCGGCAGCTGGCTCTGGAACTTCCGCTCTTCCTGCTGGAGCGCGTCGATGTCCTTCTCGATCTGACGGTGCCTGAGCTGGAGATCGCCGGTCTGCTTCTTGAAGCCTTCGAGCTTCGAGCGCTCGCCTGCGAGCCGGGATTCGAGCGACTGGCGATCGGCCGGATGGCGCTTGAGCGCTCCCTGCAGCGCCACCAGGCGCTCATCGAGGCCGCGCAAGTTCCAGAGGACCTCGATCTCTTCGGTCATGGCCATGGGCAAAAAAAAGCCGGGGATGTCGGAGCGACATCCCCGGCGGTGCCCTGCCCGGCGCTTCGGCGCGCGCTGGCGCGGAAGCCCTCGGGCCGGAAGCGGGTGGCCGGGTCGTTCACCGCGAACCCTTCGAAGCGCTCATCGTCATCCTCGCGCGACCAACATGGTGGGCGGAACAGGACTTGAACCTGTGACCCCCTGGTTGTGATCCAGGTGCTCTGCCAGCTGAGCTACCCGCCCCAATCTCATTCTCCGCTCGCGGTGGGCCGTGGACCAAGGACTATGGGCCCACCTGGATTCGAACCAGGGTCTTGCCGGTTATGAGCCGGCCGCTCTGGACCGCTGAGCTATGGGCCCAGCGTGCATCGGATGGCACCACCTCGCCGAAAGGGACGCGTTTGTAGCACCCGCTTCCGCGAGGTGTCAAGAACGGCCCACTCGATGAGCGGCCTTCTTTCAGGGAACGCCCGGGCTCACGAAGCGAATGACGCGAAAGACGAACGCATGTAGCATCGCGACCGAGAAGGTCGAGAACGATGACTTCACGTCCTGGCTGCCGCGAGCGCTTCCTGGGTGCTCTCATCGTGATGATGTTGAGCACCATCTCGTGCTCGGACAAGGCGGTGCTCGAGTACAGCATTCCTGAGTGGGACGACCTGCCTCTACCCTCCGTGACCGTGAACGGTGTCGCCTACAAGTCCGATGGGACCCCCGCAGCCCACGCTGAAATGACTCTCCGGCAGCTGACGCCCCAAATGAGGGCATGGACGGGTGGGGGCGCGGATCAGGACGGCAGGTTCTCCATCCATCTTGGATCGGAAGTGGAGTCCGGCCGCTATGCGCTCGCCGGCAAGATCCCCAGCGGCGTCGAAGTCGGCGTCGACACGGTGGAGGTGACCACGGAGTCGGTTCACCACGACCTGCACCTGTCTCGCCCCGGACGATTGCACGGACACGCGTCCCTGTCGGGCCAAGGCGACCACTTCGGGATCGCCGTCAGAGCAGAGGTCCTGCCTTATGGCGATGTGACCGACTCGGCCGGAGCCTGGGAGCTATGGCTGCCTCCCGGCCGATGGCTCGTCACATTCAGCAAGCTCGGATACGCCGCGGTGACGACCACCGCCGATCTCGACAGTGCGGGCGCCGACGTCCGGGTTCCCGATGTGACGCTCGCGCCTGCGACCATCTCGCTGCGGAATGACGCCAGGACCACCCGCTGAGTCCGCCTCCATGTCCACAGGCCTCTCGATTTCCGCTCACCGCCGACGAGCCGTACTTCGTGGGCTCCCCATCTGGGTCACCCTGGCAACGATCGTCACCGGCTGTTCGGACGAGCCGACCGCGCCGCAATCCGTCGTCGCGCTCCACCGCACGGTGCGGGTGGTCGTGACCGACAGCCTCGGAGCGACGGCGGCCGGTGTCGCCGTGCGAATGGTGAGCGAGTTCGACTCCGCCGGCATCGCCTACGTGGTCCAAGGGATCACCGATGCCCAGGGAGCGATGCAGGCGGTGCTCATCGAGGGCAACTGGGGCGTCCAGGGCTTCCTGCCCCCGCGCGTCGCCGGCGCGACGTTCGCGGTTCCCGGTCGCACACGTCCACCGGTGGACACGATCCAGGTGGCGCTCGAGCTGCACAGGGCTTCGGTCGCGAGGGGCCGGGCGCGGCTCACGGCCCACCACAACCACTCGGGGATCGTGATCGACTGTCCCCCCGTCCCCGCGGCGCAGGTGACCGATTCGACCGGCACCTACGTGATCCCCTGGCTGCCGGTCGGCCACTGGACCATCACGATGTTCGCGCCCGGCTACCGGCTCGGCTCAGCACCCATCGACGTCACCGTTCCGGGCCAGAGCCTGGGCGTGCCCGACGTCGTTCTCGCCCTCGGCCCGTTTCCCTAGAGTCGCCGGACCTACAACAGCTCCGTATAGGCCTTGAGACGCCGGCTCCGCGTCGGATGGCGCAGCTTGCGGAGCGCCTTGGCCTCGATCTGCCGGATGCGCTCGCGGGTCACGTTGAAGAACGCGCCGACTTCCTCCAGCGTGCGCTGCGCGCCGTCGTCGGTGAGGCCGAAGCGGAGCCGAATCACCTTGGCCTCGCGCGGCGTCAGCGTCTTGAGCACGTCGTTGACTTCGTCGCGCAGCATCGCGCTCGCGGCCGAATGCGCCGGCGAGACCACGCTCGTGTCCTCGATGAAGTCGCCGAGATTGCTGTCGTCGTCCTCGCCGATCGGCCGGTCCAGCGAGATCGGCTCCTGCGCCGCCTTGATGATGCTCTTCACCTTGTCGACCGGCAGCTCGAGCCGCTCCGCGATCTCTTCCGGCGTCGGCTCGCGGCCCAGCTCCTGGACCAGCTTGCGCGACACGCGCACCACGCGGTTGATGTGCTCGATCATGTGGACCGGGACGCGGATGGTCCGCGCCTGATCGGCGATCGCCCGCGTGATCGCCTGGCGGATCCACCACGTGGCGTAGGTCGAGAACTTGTAGCCTTTGGTGTAGTCGAACTTGTCGACCGCGCGCATCAGACCGGAGTTCCCTTCCTGGATGAGGTCCAGGAACTCGAGGCCGCGGTTCGTGTAGCGCTTGGCGATCGAGATCACGAGGCGCACGTTGGCCTCGATCATCTCCTTCTTCGCCTGCGCCGTGGAGCGCTCGCCGTCACGGATCTGGCGGTACAGCTCGAGCAGGTGGTCCTTGGTGATCCTGCCGTCGTCCTCGAGCTTCTTCACGTCCTTCTTGACGGTCTTGTACTCGTTGAGGAACTCGACGATCTGCGCCGGCTGGAGTCCCGACTCGCGGCGCACGGCTCGCAGCTCGCGAGGCCCGCGCTTGAGACGCCGCGAGAACGCGTTGACGTCGTCCACCCCGTGGCCATAGCGACGCTCGATGTCGGCGATCCGGTCGTCGGCGCGCAGCGCGTTCTCCGCCATCTCCTTCACCGGCAGCGCGAGGCCTTCGACCATGCGCGGGTTCATGGACAGCTTGTGCATCTCCTGCGTGAGCTCGGCTTCCACCTTGGCCCAGTTCGCCTGCACGCTGCCGCGCTGCTTCTCGGCCATACGAGTGGCTTGCCGCGCGAGCAGATCGTTGTAGCGCTTCTGGAGCACGAAGATGCGCTCCAGGATCCGCACCGCACGCTGCCGCTCCTTCTTGAGCGCCTGCTCGGTGGCGGCGTTCTCGTCGACCTTGATGAAGTCCTCGATCTTGAGCTGACCGTCCTTGAGCCGCTTGGCCAGCAGGCGGATCTCCTTGAGTGACGGCTCGGCCCGGAACAAGGCCGAGAGCACCTGTCGCTCTCCGGCCTCGATGCGGCGCGCAATCTCGACCTCGCCCTCGCGGGTGAGGAGCGGCACGCGGCCCATCTCGCGCAGGTACATGCGCACGGGATCGTCGTAGCGCACCGGCTGCTGCGGGGCTGCCTTGCCGGCGACCGTGGGCTTGCGCTCCTCCATCTTGCGCAGCTTCTTGAGGTGCTCCTGCGCCTCGTCTTCCGACGTGAACACCTCGATGTGCATCTGGTTCAGCATGGTGTGGATCTGCTCCATCTGATCCACCTGGGTCTCCGGATCGTCGTCCTCACCGAGGAGCCAGACGACCTGGTCTTCCGTGACGTAGCCCTGGCGAAGCGCGAGCGTCTTGATCTCGTCGAGGCGCTTCTGCTGCGCGGCTTTGACACGTTGCCGCGCCTCTTTCGCGCTCTTCTTCTTCTCTTCCCGGGTCGTCGTGGCCGTCGCCATGGAGCCCCTTTCTCGCTTTCTATTGACTGAGTTCGTGAAGCTGTCGGGCGATCTCGTCGATTTCCTTCATCAAACGCGTCTGCTCGTCCTGCGCGGTGGCCACCTTGAGCTGGCTCATCCGCTCGCGCTGCCGCTCCTGGAGCCGCCGCATCACCATGCGGTGCGCGGCGCCTTCCGCCTCGGCGCCCCAGTCGAGGGCGCCCCGGTCGCCGAGCGCCAGCTCCCGAGCGAGGAGCTCCGCGGCCGGCTCGGCCGGCACGCCCGGCGAGCCCGCCCACAGCCACAGGGCGAGGGCGCGGCATGTCGAGTCGCGGAAGTCCTCGGGGCTCAGGCGCTGACGGACCTGGTCCAGGGCCTGAGGGGCGCGCGAGAGGGCACGGAGCAGGTCCCGCTCGAGACCGGCTTCCCCGAGCTGCCGCTGCCGCACCACCTCCCGTACAGGGCTTTCGATGCGCGTTCCCTGCTGGCGGAGCGCGACGCCCCGCTGGAGGACCGAAGCCGGCACTCCGAACACCTCGGCGGCCCTTTCCAACAAAAGCTTGACCCTCACCGGATCGGGAATACCCGCCGCCAGCGCCACCACGGCCTGAAGCGACCGTTCCTGGGCATCCCCTCGCGCCGAGCCGGCGGCGGTCGCCGCCTGGTGGACGTGGCGGTGGATGAACTCCACCGGGTCATACGCCACGGCACGGCATTCCATCCAGCCATCCGCACCCCGCTCCTTCATCAGCTGATCGGGATCCTGGCCGGGGGGTAGATCCACGATCACGACCTCGAGGCCGGCGCCCAGCAGGACCGAGAGCGACCGCATGGTGGCCTCGCGGCCCGCGGCGTCGCCGTCGAACGTCAGCGCCACCCGGGACACCAGCCGCTGGAAGCTGCGCGCGTGCTCGGCCGTGAGCGCGGTGCCGGAGGTCGCCACGGCGTGAGTGATGCCGGCCTGATGGAGCGCGATGGCGTCGAACTGGCCTTCGACCACGACCAGCTCGCCCGACGGCCCGAGCGCCCGCCGCGCCTGGTCGAGGGCGAACACGAAGGAGCCTTTGCGGAAGACCGGGCTCTCGGGGGAGTTGAGGTACTTGGGAGCCTCATCCCCCATCGCCCTGGCCGCGAAGCCCACCACCGAGCCGCCGTGGGCGATCAGAGGAATCATGAGCCGATGCCGGAAGCGATCGTAGAGTCCGCGATCGCCGTCGCGGCGTCCGGCGAGACCCGCCTGGAACAGGACCTCCTCGCTCACTCGCGAGCGCAGGCGATCCACGAGGTTCTGCCAGCCTTCGGGCGCCAGACCCAGCCGGAAGGCGCGGATCGTCTCCTCGCGAAGTCCACGGGATGCGAGATAGCTGCGCGCCGCGGCGCCACGCTGGGGATCCCGCAGCCACTGTTCGAAGCTGGTGGCCGCCAGCTCCAGCGCATCCAGGATCTGTCCGCGCGCGCTCCCGCGCTCGCCGCGCCTCTCGGGTATGGGAATCCCCGCGCGGCGGCTCAGCAGCTCGGCAGCATCGAGGAACTCGATCTTCTCGCGCTCCTGGACGAACTTGAAGACGTCGCCGCCGGCCTTGCAGCTGAAGCAATGGTAGAGCCCGCGCTCGGCGCTGACCGTGAACGAGGGTGTCTTCTCGGAGTGGAAGGGGCAGAGACCGATCCAGTTCCTTCCCTGGCGCTTGAGGGCCACCGTCTCGCGCACGACCTCGACCAGGTCGCTGGCCTCGCGCACGCGCTCGATCCAGTCGTCCGACCGCGCCGCCACGTTCCGGCCGCTCATCGCAGCCTCGCCATCGTCACCCCGCGCCCGCCTTCACCGACCTCGCCGGGGCGCTGGCCAGCCACCTGAGGGTGGTCGCGCAGGTGCTTCTCCACCGCCGGCCGGAGGACGCCGCGTCCGATCCCATGGATCACGCGCAGCTCGGAAAAACCCGCCAGCACGGCGCGGTCGACCCCCCGGTCGAGCTCGGCCATCGCATCGGTGACGTCCATGCCGCGCAGATCCACTTCGACCGGCGCCGCCTCGCCTTCCATCGCACTCCACGTGGCCGCCGCCGGGCGCGCGCTCGGGTGCTCGGGGGCGGGCGCGGCCGCGGCCAGGCGCTGCACATGGCTCTGGATGTTCCAGCTTCCGCGCTTGAGCTGGACGCGGCCGTCGCGGTCCGGTCCCGACACGAGCTCGGCTTCGACGCCGAGATCCACCACGCGCACGCGCATGCCGGGCGACAGGGAGCCGGGATCGAGCCCGGCCTTTTCCGGCTGCCGGCCCGCGCCCGCCAGCGACTCGAGATCGCGCTCGACGTCCTCCATGCGCGGGCGCAGCTCCTGCGCGGCCCCGGGACGCTTGTGCTCGCGCCGCGACTCGCGCTGGACGATCTGCCACAGCTCGCGCGCGCGCGCCAGCAGCGCTTCGCTCTCCCGCGTCAGGCGCCGGCGAAGCTCGGCTTCCTCGCGGCGCGTGTGCTCCACGGCTTCGTGGTGGCGCGCCGCTTCCGCTTCGGCTTCGGCGCGGGCGGCCCCGAGCTGCTCGCCCTCCTCCCGGGCGCGCCGGGTCGCGGTCGCCAGCTCACCCATCAGTCGATCGAGCTGCGCGGCGCCATCGGGGCGCAGCGTGCGGGCGCGATCGAGCAGGCTCGCGGCGACGCCGAGCCTCTCCGCGACGTCGAGCGCATGGCTGGCTCCCGGCACGCCCGCGAGGAACCGGTAACGGGGCGTCAGCGTCACGACGTCGAACTCGAGCGAGCCGTTCTCGACGCCCGGCACTTCCCCGGCGAGGCGCTTGAGGCTGCCGAGATGGGTGGTGACGATCGCCCACGCTCGGGTGGTCGCGAGGTGCTCGATCAGCGCCCTCGCCAGCGCCGCGCCGTCGTCGGGATCGGTCCCGGCGCCCAGCTCGTCGGCGAGCAGCAGCGTTCTCGGGCCCGCCGCCTCGGCCATGCGCGACAGTGCGCGCAGATGGGCCGCGAAGGTCGAGAGTCCCTGCTCGATCGACTGCTCGTCGCCGATGTCCACCAGGATCTGGTCCAGCTCGGGGACGCGGCTGCCCTCGCCGGCGGTGACCGGCATCGCGGCGTGCGCCATGGCCGCCACGAGTCCGACCGTCTTGAGCAGGACGGTCTTCCCTCCCATGTTGGGGCCGCTCACCAGGAGCACGCATCCCCGAACCCGCGGACCGTGGAGCTCGAGATCGAGCGGAACGACATCTTCGGGCCGGAGCTTTCCGAGCCCCATGGCCAGGAGCGCGTGCCGGGCCTGCTCGAGCCGCAGCACATCGCCCTCCGGAAAGATCGCGTTGGCGCCGACCTCGATCCCCCAGCGCGCGCGGGCGCTCAGGGTGTCGAGGTGGACCAGCGCCGCCTCGATCTCCTCGAGCAATCCGCGCGAGTCGATCACGCGTGCGGTGAGCTGGGCCAGAATGCGGCGCTCTTCGTCATGCGCCGCGCGCCGCGCTTCGATCAGGCGATTGTTCTCTCCGCACCATTCGAGCGGCTCCACCAGGAGCGACTGGCCGCTGCCGGAGACGTCGTGAACGATGCCGCGGCGGCGCGGGAAACCCGCGGCCGGGACCATGGCGACGAAACGGTCGCCATGACGCGTCACGTACGCCTCGGCGCCGAAGCCGTGCGCCCACTTCTCGAGATGGTCCGCGAGCCGGCGCTCCCCGGTCGCGACTTCGGTGCGAAGGCGCTTGAGCGCTGGCGATGCCGAGTCCATCACCTGGCCGCGTTCGTCGATCGATGTCGAAAGGGCGCGGCGCAGAGGCTCGCCCGCGTCCGCATCCGGCACACGCTTGGCGAGCCGCGGGTAGCGGGTGCGAATCTCGGCCTCGGACCAGGCTTCGGCGGTGCGCGCCGCCGCGTCGAGCCAGCCGCTCACGAGGTACAGCGCTTCGCCATCAGGGCCCTCGCTCGCGAGCCGATCCAGCGTCGCGATCAGGTCGCCCTCGCCCACCTCACACCACGAGCCCGGCTCGGCGGCGCGCCGGATGGCTTCGAGCAGGTGGTCGTACTCGAGGCGGCGCTCATCGCGGCCGGCGATCGGACGCCACGACGCGAGCAGGGCACGGCCCCGCTCGCTCGAGGCACGCTGCGCGATCGCGGCGGCCACGCGGAAGTACTCGATGAGTTGGAGGGATCGCTCGTCCAAGAAACTCTCGTCCGGGGAAACCAAACCGCGCGAGCGGCGCTCGCGTCTACGACTTTTCTCGGTGCTCGACCCCGGCCGTCAACGTGCGGCGGTGCGCCTTGCGGAACTTCTCCGTCAACCAGCGTCCACCCGGAAGGTAGCGAGACGACAACGAGCACGCTTCCGCCGCCGTCGCCATCATCGGCTCGGCGGTGCGCGCGGCCGCGACGCTCCGAGAAAGCGCGCGCGGCTCACGCACCAGCAGACTGACCATCATGGCCATCGCAATCGTGACCAGCCCGAAGAATGCGCCGATGCTCAGACCCCCGCCCCGATCCAGCCAGCCCACGGGTCCTGCCTGGACGAGACGTCCGAGTCGGTCACCACACCATTGAAAGAGCGTCGCGACGGCCATTCCGCCGAGGCCTGCGACGATCCAGCGCAGCACGAGGAAGACCAGGAACGGCTGGGAGCCGCGCCACGCGGCTTCCAGCACATGAGACAACCAGAGTCCGGTCCACAAACCCGCGAATACCCCCAGCGCGGAAAACACCTGCGCCACCGTCCCCCGAACGAGCCCGTGAACGGAAAAGAAGACGACCCAGACCAGGATCGCCCAGTCCGCCCACGTCCACCCCCAAGCGCTGGGATCGGGATTTACTAGAGGTTCTCCTGCTGGCGCCGCGCCATTTGCTTCCGTCGGGCGGCGTTCAGCTTCCGCTTGCGTCGCTCGCTGGGCTTCTCGAAGTGCTGATGGCGACGCAGATCGGACAGGATTCCGGCCTTTTCACACTTCTTCTTGAAACGGCGCAGGGCGCTTTCAAAGGACTCTCCGTCCTTGACCCTGATACCGGGCAAAAAAATCCACCCCCTCACTACAAAAGGAAGGTCGCATGGCGTTGTGAGTCTTGAGGAGCCCGCAAGGTGCGGGCGCAGAAATGGCACATGCAGTCTATTGCCGCATCGGGAGGCCGTCAAGACGGCCGGGCACGGAAAGTTGCGGGGCCTCAGGCCTCCCGGGGAGCGGCCCACCAGGCCGCCCAGGCCAGAGCCGCGGTTTCCGTTCGCAAGCGAGTACCCGCCAGCGACATCGCGGTGAACCCGCGGTCCAGCAGCAGCCCCCTCTCGGCATCGCTGAAGCCTGAAGAAGGACCGACGGCCGCCACGGTCGCCGCCCCTTCAGGCGGGCGAATCGTTCCCGAAGCGACCCCGGCCGGATCGGCCAGGATCCCGATCCCAGGCGGCCCTTCGGCCTCGAGGGCTTCCTCGAGGCCCATCGGGACTTCCACCTGGAGCAGGTGCCTCCCACGCGACTGCTCGAGGGCCGCGACCGCCAGCCGCTTCCAGCGATCCGGTCGCAGGGCGGCGCGAGGCCATGGGCCACGCTCGGTGGTGATCGGGCGCACTCGCGCGACGCCGAGCTCCGCGAGCTTCTCCACCACCCAGTCGAAGCGCTGTCCTTCGGGCGCTCCGCAGAGGAGGACGGCGGTGCGGGCTCGCCCGATCCGGTCGATGGTCTCGACCTCGAGACTCACGTGCGGCGTGATGCGCGCCACGCGGCAGACGGCGAGCGCCCCCTGCCCGTCGGTGGCGGTCACCGAATCGCCCACGCGCGCGCGGCAGACGCGCACCACGTGGTGCGCCGCGCTCTCGCCGAGCGAGACGTGCGCGCCTGGTCCGTTCAGTCCCTCGACCCAGACGAACGCCGGAACGGCGTCAGGCAAACGCGTCCTTCACTCGATCCGCGACGTTCTTGGGTGGACGAGGCGGCTTCAGCCCTTCGCTGCGGCCCAGCTCCTCGAGCAGCTTCTTTTCGGCGCCGCTGAGCCGCGTGGGAATGAAGACGTTGAGCCGGACCAGGAGATCTCCATGCCCGCCGCGCAGTCCAGGGAGCCCCTTCGTCTTGAGGCGCAGCACGCGCCCGCTCGGCGTTCCGCTCGGAACCTCGAGCGCCGCGTTCCCGTCGAGCGTGGGAACCTCGATTCGCCCACCCAGCGCCAGCGTCACGAAGCTGACGGACGCCTCGGAGTGGAGATCGTCGCCATCGCGCCGGAAGATGGGATGCGGCTTCTCCTCGATCAGCACGATCAGGTCGCCGGCCGGACCACCGCGCGGGCCTGCGTCTCCCATGCCCCGCACCGGAATGAAGTTTCCGTTCGCCACTCCCGGCGGGACACGGACCGCGATCGTCTCGGTCTCCGAGACCCGGCCGTCGCCACGGCAGTTCTTGCAGGCGTCCTTGAAGGTGCGACCTTCGCCCTGGCACTTCGGACACACCGACACGTTCACGAACTGCCCGAAGAACGATTGCTGCACGCGCCGCACCTGGCCCCGTCCGCCGCACTGGCTGCACGACGTCTCGCCGCTGCCTCCCCGGCCCTTGCACGTCGGGCAGGCGCGGTCGTGCTTGACCCGGATGCGCTTCTCCACGCCGGTCGCGATCTCTTCCAGCGAAAGCTTGAGTCTCAGCTGGAGATCGTCGCCGCGCTGCGACCCGCCGCGACCCTGCGACGCGCCGCCGAACAGATCCTCGAAGCCGCCCGCTTCGCCGCCGAAGTCGCGCATGAAGGCGCGCAGGGCATCGGCGAGATCGAAGCCGCTGAAATCCTGCGCAGCTCCGCCGGCGCCGGATGCCGCGTGGCCGAAGCGGTCGTAACGGGCGCGCCGCTCCGGATCGCGAAGGATCTCGTAGGCTTCCGTCGCCTCCTTGAACCGCTCTTCGGCCTGCGGGTTGTTGGGGTTGCGATCCGGATGGTTCTCTTTCGCCAGCGTGCGATACGCCTTGCGGATCGCCGACTCGTCGGCGTCGCGCGGGATCCCCAGGATCTCGTAGTAGTCGCGCTTGGCCATCAGCGCTCGCCCGCCTCGCCGCGAGCCACGACCACGCGAGCGGGCCGCAGCGCGCGATCTCCGCGGCGATAGCCTTTGTGGATCACCTGGAGCACGGTCCCCCCGGGGGTGCCAGGCGGCGCGTCGATCTCGAGGATCGCTTCGTGGAAGTTGGGGTCGAAGGGCTGCTGCGCGGGATCGACCGCGATCACGCCGAGCCGCTCGAGCGATTCACGCCCTTTCTGGAGCACGAGCGACACGCCGGCCGACCACGACGGCTCGGCACCGCCTTCGTTGGCCGCCTCCACCGCACGCTCGAGGTCGTCGAGCCACGCCACGAGCTCGAGCAGCACGGATTCCTCGGCCGACCGACGGCCTTCTTCGATCTCGCGCCGCGCCCGCCGTCGAAAGGTCTGAAGCTCCGCCTCGGTCCTCAGCCACCGGTCCTTGTAGTCGATCGCCGGCTCGGCCTCCGCCGCGGCCGCACCGGGCCCTTCGGCCAGGCGCGCTTCTCCCGCCTCGGGACTCTCCGGCGGGGCCTGAGGCTCTTGGGGACGCATCGTGGCCTCGTCCACGGTCTCTTCCTTGGTCTTCTTGCGGTCGTGCTTCACGAACCCTCCGACGCGGGCCGGTGCTTCGGGATTCAGAGGTATTCGGCGATGCGTGCGCCGACCGCGTCGACCACCGCCAGACAGCGCGCGTAGTCCATGCGCAGCGGGCCGAGCACGCCCAGGCCGGCGCGCTGGCGCCCGGGGAGGGCGAAGCTCACGAGGCTCAGGCCCGCCAGCGCTCGATCCTGATCGAGCGCCACCCTCACCGCCGCCTGGCCCTCGACGGTGTCCACCATGAGGCGGTCGAGCGGAGGACCGCTCTCCACCACGCGCAGCAAGGATCCCAGACGTTCGCGATCGGCGAACTCGGGCTGGGTCGCGAACTCTCCGGCTCCGGCGCTGAACCATGCGCCGTCGGTATGTCCCCAGCTCGCGGTCGCCGCCCGCGACACGATGCGCACCGCGGCGTCGTCCACCAGCTCGAGATCGGTGGCCAGCCGCATCCGCACCTGGCCGAGTGTGAGCCCCAGCAGCCCCCCCCGCAGCGCCTCGGCGGCTTCGTGGAGATCGTCCTCGGCCAGCTCGCTCTCGAGCGGCAGGACCACCGTGTGAACGAGTCCGCCTCCCAGGCCGAGCGCCATCAGCGCGCGGCGCGGACCCAGCGGCTGGAGCTCGAGCATGACCAGCCGCTCCTGCTCGAATGCCGCGGCGACGGCCAGACCCATCTGGAACGTGAGCTCGGAGAGCAGCCGCGAGGCCTCGGCGAGCAGCGCTTCGACGTCGCGGCTGGCGCGTCGCAAGCGCTCGTCGACTTCGCGCAGCACCTCGGCCGGAAGCGTCGCGGGCTCGAGCTCCCGGCGGACGTGGAATGCGTAGCCCGCCGGGGTGGGCACGCGGCCCGCGGAGGCGTGGCCTCTCTGGAGCATGCCCAGGCTCTCCAGCTCGGCCAGCGTGCTCCGGATTCCCGCCGGCGACCAGCGCACGCCGGGCAGCCGGCTCAACGCATCCGATCCCACCGGCTGGCTGGTCCGCCGATGCAGGTCGAGCAACGACAGGAAGATCTGGCGCTGGCGCTCGGAGAGGTCCGGGTCTTCGCGGAGGGCGCCGCCGACGAATGCGATCTCACTCATGAGCGTTGAGGTTAGGGATGGCTCTCGAGCGCGTCAAATCCGCCCGGCTCAACGCCGCCGCGCGAGCAGCAGCGTGACGTCGTCGGTTCGCGGCTCGCCCGACAGGAACTCCGCCACGCGGGAAACGACCCCGTCGCCGATGCGATCGATCTCGGATTCGCCGGCGAGCTCGATGAGCGTCTGGCGGAGCCGCTCGTCGTCGAAGAACTCACCGCCTCGCACCGCTTCGGGGATGCCGTCGCTGAACGCCGCGAGCAGGTCCCCTGAGCTGAGCTCGGTCGTCCCTTCCTCGAACGGAAACGTCGGCAGGATTCCCATGGGAACTCCGCCGTCCTCCAACGTGCGCAGCGTGCTCCCGCTCACGATCAGCGGCGGGTTGTGGCCGGCATTCACGTAGCGCAGCGTTCCCGTCTCGGGATCGAGGAACGCGAGGAACATGGTCACGAAAGTCCCGGGCGCGGCGCTGCGGACAACGGCTTCGTTGAGCTTGTGGGCCAGCGCCAGCGGCTGCTCGCAGGTGTCGTAGAGCACGCGGGCCGACGAGAGCACCGACGACATCAGCAGCGCCGCACCCAGCCCCTTCCCGGAAACGTCTCCGACCAGCAGCACCCAACGGCCGTCGCTGCGCCGGTGGAAGTCGTAGAGGTCCCCGCCCACCTCGTAGCAGGTCTCCAGACGCGCGTGGAACTGCCAGCCCTGCACGCCTTCGGGAGCAACCGGCAGCAACGCGCGCTGGATGCGGGTCGCGGTGGCGAACTCCTGCGCCATGCGCACGCGGCTCTGCTCCGCTTCGAGCAGTCGTGCATTGGTGATCTTCATCGCCGCCATGTTGGCGAGGATGGTGAAGAGCTGGAGCTGCTCCTCCTCGAACACGAGTCCCGGGATCCGGCTGTCGGCATAGAGCGCACCCAGCACTTTCTCGTTGTCGAAGAGAGGCACGGCCATGGCGGAGTGGACGCCCTGGGACACGATGCTGTGCTGTCCGAGGAAGCGCGGATCGCTGGCCGCGTCGCTGGTGACGACCGCGGCGCAGTCATCCAGCACCAGACGCAGGATGGATCGTGAGATCGCCAGCGGCTCACCCGGCCGGCCGCCGTGGACGCGCGAGGCGATCGGGGTGGGCTCGCCGGTGGGGCCTTCGCGCAGCATGAGCACGAGTCGCGACACCGGCATCGCGCGCTCGACGAAGCTCAGGATCTCCTCGCAGGTCTCGCGCAGCGGCCGCGGCAGGATGAGCAGCCTGCCGGCCTCCGCCAGGAGCTTGACCACTCGCGGGGATCCCACGTTCTCGGTGGGGCGCGCGAGCAGGTCCTGCGCCGGATGGCGCATGGACGAGCTCATGTCGCGCTGGGCAAACGTCGTGGCATGTCCCGCTTTGGACTCGGCTCCGACTCGCACCATCACCTTGCCGATCTCGAGCACGTCGCCGTCGCGAATCGCCATCGGCTCGCGCGCCTCGACACCATTGACGCGCGTCCCGTTGCGGCTGCCGAGGTCGCGGATCAGCCAGCCGTCCCCCGCTCGCACGATCTCGGCGTGGGTCTTGGACACGGTGGCATCGGGAAGATGCACGTCGTTGCGCGAGGACCGCCCGATCTGCACCACGTCGTTGTCGAGCGGCCAGGCGTGGCGCTGGCCTTCGAGCGTCGCGGAGAGCTGCACGCGCGGCTCGGTCATATCGCAGCGGCTCCGAGGCTCGGTCCGATCGAAGGCTCGGCCCTTTCGCCTCCTCGCTCCGCCATGGACATCAGCCAGGCGATCACGTCATCGGCGACGAACCGGTGCTCCGGAGCGATGCGGTAGCCATGGTCCGTGGGCTCGAGCCGTCCGGTCCTCACCCCGCGGTCGAAGGCATGACCGTAGCGATGCTCGACCTCGACCCATCGCTCGGGATGGTCGGTTCGGTCGAGTCCGCCTCCCAGCCGCAGCCCGAGCATCACGATCTCGTCGGCGCGCGACTTGGCCGTCTCCGGCTCGCGGGTGTCGCACGGCAGAGAGCGCTCGAGCGACTCCGCCCACGCGTCACGATCGCGATGATTGGCGTAGCGCTCGCCCCTCCACAGGCCGTGCGCCGAAGGCCCGAGCGCCAGGTAATCACGCCGCAGCCAGTAGACCAGGTTGTGACGGCACTCCCCACCGGGACGCGCGACGTTCGAGGTCTCGTAGACCCGGTATCCCGCGGCGCCGGCGCGATCGACGAGCGTCTCGTAGAGGTCGGCCTGCGCGTCGGGCGCCATCGGTGTCGCGCGGCCTCCGAGGGTCGCCGCGCCGAGCGGCGTGTCGGGCTCGGGAATGAAGCAATATGCCGAGAGGTGCTCGAGGCCCAGCGCCAGCGCAGACCGGAGAGTCGTCTCCCACCGCTCCGCCTCGTGCCCCGGAAAACCGAACATGAGGTCGATCGACACCCGATCGAACCCGTGCGCGCGCGCCAGCTCGAGGGCTTCGGCTGGACGCTCGGGGCCATGGAGCCGTCCGAGCTGGGTCAGCTCGACGGCGTCGAAGCTCTGAGCGCCCATCGACAGCCGATTGACGCCCGCCGAGGACCAGGTCTCGAGCAGCGCCGCTCGCACCGATTCGGGGTTGGCCTCGAGCGTGACCTCTGCGTCGCGCTCGATGTCGAAGTGGTTCCGCAGCGTGGTCCACACCCGCATGAAATGCCGGGAGGAGAGCGCAGAGGGTGTGCCGCCGCCGAAGAACACCGAGGTGAACGCCGTTCCGCGCGCGGCCGGAGCGCGCAGGCGCGCTTCGAGCTCGAGCGCGGCGAGATACCGCTCGACCGCGGGTCCCGACAGGGCGCCGGTCGCGAAGTCACAGTACTCGCAGCGGCGGGCGCAGAACGGCACGTGCACATAGAGGCCGCGGCGCGCGGCGGCGCGAGCCTCTGGCGAAGGCCCGTCCTCGTGCGCGGCCCCGATGCCTGAACGGCTCAACGAATGATCTGGAAGATGCGGTTCCACCGCGGCCAGTTCTTCTCGGGATCCCAGGACCAGTAGAGGAACATGGCGCGTCCCTTCACCAGGTCCATGTCGAGCGTTCCCCAGTAACGGCTGTCGTTCGAGTTGTCGCGGTTGTCGCCCATCATGAAGAGCTTGTCGGGCTCGACGGTGAGCGGGCCATAGTTGTCGCGGTTCTCGTAGCCCGCCGGCCGGACGCTGGGGTCGGTGTGGATCACGTACGGCTCCTTCAGCGTCTTGCCGTCGAGCATCACATTCTTCTCACGGATCTCGAGCGTGTTCCCGCCGGTCGCGATGCAGCGTTTGATGAAGTCCTTGCTCGGATCCTGCGGGAACTGGAAGACGATGACGTCGCCGGTCTTCGGCGCAC
Source organism: Candidatus Eisenbacteria bacterium (assembly GCA_035712145.1). Lineage (NCBI taxonomy): Bacteria > Candidatus Eiseniibacteriota > Candidatus Eiseniibacteriota bacterium. The sequence continues at coordinate 139,238 of DASTBI010000252.1, forward strand.
GCAGCCCCGGAAGGCGGATGTGTGTGAACGGGATCTTGGGCCCGTACTCGAACTTGTTGACGAACAGGAAGTCGCCGACCAGCAGCGTATCGCGCATCGACTCGGAAGGAATGCGGAAGGCCTGGATGACGAAGGCGCGCAGGAACATCGTGAGGGCGAGGGCCCAGAGGGCCGCCTCGACGTATTCCCGGATGATGGAACGTGGCTTTTGGCTCATGAAAGTGGATTCCCCGGACGAAGACTCTAGCGCTCCACCTTGAGGACCGCCAGGAACGCTTCCTGCGGGATCTCGACGGTCCCGATCTGCTTCATACGGCGCTTCCCTTCCTTCTGTTTCTCGAGCAGCTTGCGCTTACGGCTGATGTCACCTCCATAACATTTCGCGGTGACGTTCTTCCGAATGGCTCCCAGAGTTTCGCGGGCGATCACCTTGCTCCCGAGGGCCGCCTGGATGGCGACCTGGAACATCTGCCTCGGGATCAGCTCCTTGAGCTTGGCGCACAGGTCGCGGCCCCATTCATACGCCTTGTCCTTGTGGACGATGGCCGAGAGGGCGTCGACCGGCTCGTTATTGAGAAGGATGTCGAGCTTCACCATCTCGCCTTCGCGGTACCCGTCGAACTCGTAGTCCAGCGACGCATATCCACGCGACACCGATTTCAGGCGATCGTAGAAGTCGAGAACGATCTCGCCGAGCGGCAGCCGATAGCCCAGCCGTGCGCGCTTCTCCTCGACGTAGTCGAGGCCGACGAAGATGCCGCGCCGGTCCTGGCACAGCTTCATGACGCCGCCCAGATATTCGGAAGGCGTGAGCACGTGCGCCAGCACGTAAGGCTCTTCGATCGCCGCGATCGTGTTGGCGGGCGGCATCTGGCTGGGATTGTCGACCACCAGCAGCTCGCCGCTCTCCAACAGCACGTGGAACTCGACGCTCGGCGTGGTCGCGATCAGGTCGATCCCGTACTCGCGACGCAGGCGCTCCTGGACGATTTCCATGTGGAGCAGCCCGAGAAAGCCGCAGCGGAACCCGAATCCCAGTGCCACCGAGGTCTCGGGCTCCCAGGTGAGCGAGGCGTCGTTCAGCGTGAGCTTGGCGAGAGCTTCCTTGAGCGACTCGTACTGCTCGGACTCGATCGGATAGAGGCCGGAGAACACCATCGACTTGATCTCGCGGAAGCCGGCAACGGCCGTGATCTCGACGTCGGCGGGACCCAGCGTATCGCCGACGCGCGCCTCGGCCACGGTCTTCACGCCGGCCACGACATAGCCCACCTGGCCGGCGTGGAGGGATGGCGTGGGCTCGAGGCGAAGCCGCAGACGCCCCACCTCTTCCACGTCGTACTCCTTGCCGGTCGAACGGAAGCGAATGTGGTCGCCCTTTCGGATCGTGCCGTCGACCACCCGCACGAGCGCCACGACGCCCCGATACTGGTCGAACCTCGAATCGAAGATCAGCGCGCGCAGCGCCGCATCGGGGTCGCCCGTGGGCGGCGGCACGTCGGCGATCACCCGCTCGAGCAGATCGGCCACGTTGAGCCCGGTCTTGGCGCTGATGCGCAGGACGCTCTCCGCCGGGATGCCGGTGATGTGCTCGATCTCGAGCGCCACGTCGTCGGGCCGCCCCGAAGGAAGGTCGACCTTGTTGACCGCCCCGACGACGGCCAGGCCCTGGTCGCGCGCCAGGAAGAAGTTCGAGAGCGTTTGCGCCTCGATCCCCTGCGAGGCGTCGACCACCAGCACCGCGCCTTCACAGGCCGAGAGGCTGCGCGACACTTCATAGGTGAAGTCGACGTGCCCCGGCGTGTCGATGAGATTGAGCTGATAGGTCTTCCCGTCGCGCGCCACGTACTCCATGGCGATGGCGTGCGACTTGATGGTGATCCCCTTCTCCCGCTCCAGGTCCATGTCGTCCAGGACCTGCTCGCGCATCTGCTGAGGCGTCAGCGTGTGGGTGATCTCCAGCAGCCGGTCGGCCAGCGTGCTCTTGCCATGGTCGATGTGCGCGACGATGCAGAAGTTGCGAATCAGGGAGAGCCGT